>JAMJFS010000001.1:67070-137487 GCA_023544565.1 Methanosarcinaceae archaeon | reverse complement strand
GTGCGATCCTGAAGATTATAGCCATGTTTTAAAGGAACTGCGCTCAAGTGGGGTTGTTTCCGAAAAAACGCGTCAGAAGCTGGCGGTTAAAGCATTTAGGCATACGGCTGATTATGATAGTACCATTGACACATATCTTAGCAAAGCACTGCTTGGTGAGGATGCTATACGGTTGAAATTTACTGAAGGTAAAATACTTCGATATGGTGAGAACTGGCATCAGGATGCTAAATTTTACAAAGAACCTGGTGTGATGGGGCCATCACTTGCAAATACAAAACAGTTACATGGAAAAGAACTTTCATATAACAACTATGTTGACGCAGATAATGCGCTCCAGACCATCAAGGAACTTGGACACGACAAGCCGGCGGTCGCAATTGTAAAACACAACAACCCTTGCGGACTCGCAACCGGAAACACGCTTAAAGGCGCACTTGTGAATGCATGGGATGGTGATCCAGTATCTGCTTTTGGCAGCATCGTCTGCACGAATACGGTCTTTGACCTCGAAGCTGCAGAGTTCTTAAAAGGCAGGTTCGTTGAGATAATTCTGGCACCAGGATTTGAGCACGATGCGCTCGAATACCTTAAAAATAAAAGCAAGGACCTGAGGCTTTTGGAACTCCCTGAATTCAACGACGCTTTTGGTGTGGATCACACTTACAAATATGTGATCGGTGGCTTGCTAAAACAGTCACGCAATGTTGGCATCTATGAAAAATGGGACATTGTTACGGAAACAACGTTCCCTGAAGATAAACGCCAACTTGCAGAGTTTAGCCTGTATGCGTGCAAAAGCACAAAATCAAATTCCGTGACACTTGCGTATGAATACGAGAAAGGATGCTTTATGCTGCTCGCAATGGGTGCGGGACAACCGAACCGTGTTGATTCTATCCGTAAACTGGCAGTCACAAAGGCGCGTGAGAATTTGAAAATCATCTATGAACGCGAGGGATCGGACGTACCATTCGAGGAATATTGTGACAAGGTGTTCTCTGAATGTGTGATGGCATCTGATGCATTCTTCCCGTTCGATGACAGCATTATTTATGCAGATGAGAGCAATATCAAGTTTATTGTGTCTCCTGGCGGTTCTATCAGGGATAATGAGGTGATCGCAACAGCGAACAGGCTTGGTGTGTCATTGGTGTTTACGGGTATGAGGCACTTCTTGCATTAGTGGAATATATGTCACTAAATACATGTGGTATGTATCAAATACTTAAACATCAACAGTTAATTTAAATGTATGATCTAATATGGATTTGATGGCAATCATCAAAAAAGAGGATAAGTAATTTGTACGTTATGCCCGGAATTTGATCCTCTCTTCACTGTAATGTAATAACTGGATTTTGGAATTTCATTATAATAAAATATCATTTTATAAAAATTAATATTATATTTATTTAATTATTTATATTAATATAAAGAAATTTTAAATACTTTGACAGACAAAAAGTAATTGGGAGGTTAATTTATGAATGCAGATGTTATCGAAAAGATTGCTGCTTTAATGACTGCTGCCTTTGGTTTAGTAGCGGCACTTGCATGGAATGGCGCGATACTTGCAATTTTCAAACAAGTCTTTGGAGATGCAACAAGTGTTCCTGCCATGGTTACTTATGCAGTTGTTGTTACAATTATTGCAGTTATAGTTACAATATGGATTGGGAAAGCAGCAGCAAAAGCAAAAGTATAAGCATTGACTGTTTGACCACGTATGAAGCCTGTTAAAGCTTCATGCGTGCCAGATAGCCCGACGAATGTATGGTTATGACAACTAAGATAAAAGCATAATCTGATTTTTTTTATTTTTTTAGGTAATTTTGAACAAGAGTTAATCCGCCGCAAGCAGCGTATCCCTCTGTCAACGATAAAATCATCATATTTTTAATAAATTAAATTATTTTAGACATGGCCTCATTTTCATAGGACATATTAATTTTCAAATTATGCATATTAAAATTGTACATTACGATTATCCGGCTGATATGAAGGATCTACTGGGGGTTTAGTGGTGTTGAAATGCGCCGCCTGCGGCGGTTATATTGGTTTTAGTATCAGATAGAACAATTTTAGTTACAAAACTGTCTTACCACATCTATACAAATACTCCCAAACTTCAGAACGACCTACACATCGATCCCAATAATCTCACAAACCCGCGCCAGATTCACATTCTTACGAACTACATCAGCAAGTTCTTCATACGCATCCAATTCCGAATCCGCCACCTGCGGCACATACTAGAGCCCTTTCCTCTCATGAAGATGTAACATCAGCGCATGCCGGATGTTCTTGTTCTCAAACAATCCATGCAGATACGTACCGATCTCATCCAACCATTTCATGGCGCTTTGGCATCAATATAAGAAGAAGCACTGCTGAGAGAATTGCTGTTGCCGCACCGTAAATAAAAGGGGCGTATGAGCCAATATATTCCCATAAAAGCCCGGCAATTATGCTTGCAAAAACTATCATGACACCTGTTGCAGTATGGTATATCCCAAGTGCTGTGCCCCGCTTATCGAAAGGCACAAGATCCACCACATATGCTTTTCCGACAGCGCTCGTAAATGCTGCATAAATGCCATAGATCGCAAAGAGCGGCCACACATAGATATTCGCCGGCATCAGTGCGAATCCAATGTATACTGCGGCAAATATCAGGAAACCCCATAACATAAGACAACGCCGTCCGATTCTATCAGATAACATGCCTGCAGGATAGGATCCTATCGCATTGGCAATGTTATAGACGATATAGCAAAGCAGCACGGCAGTTATTGTGATACCCACATCTGTTGCTCTTAATATGAGAAACACATCGCTGGAGTTCCCAAGTGCAAATATGACCGAGATCAACAGGAATACCTTGAAATCCCTGCCAAATTGCGATATTTTGAATGATACTTTTGCATTGGGAACCTGCCTTCGTTCAGAAACAAAGAATACGATCAGCACAATGCTGACAAGTGCCGGCAAGAATGCTAACATAAAGAGCAAGCGATAGTTGTCGGCGGTCATATACAGGATCAAGATCGCAAACATGGGCCCCAGAACCGCACCAACGGTATCCATTGTCTTGTGAAGTCCGAAGGATTTCCCCCTCTGCGCCACAGGTGCCGAATCCGCTATAAGAGCATCACGCGCAGATGTTCTCACACCTTTACCGAACCGGTCCAAAAAGCGCGCTCCCAAAACAAGCGGCCAGATATATGCAAAAGCCATCAACGGTTTTGAGATGGCAGATAAACTGTAACCAACAATAACAAAAGGTTTTCGCTTCCCTGTCCTGTCGGAATACCAGCCAGATATGACCTTCATGATACTTGCAGTACCCTCGGCGATCCCTTCAATAAGCCCTACAACATACATCGGCGCACCAAGTACGGCTGTCAGGAATATCGGGATAACAGGATACAACATCTCACTTGAGATGTCTGTGAACAGGCTTACAAGACCCAGGACAAAAACATTTTTCTTGATGCCGGGTATCAGAAAATCAGGTTCTTTTTCTGGTAGTTGTGGTTGCATTGTTCCCCATATTTTGCGTCAACCTTTGCGTCAACCTTTGCGTCAACCTTTGCGTCAACCTTTGCGTCAACCTTTGCGTCAGACTATTTTATAGTATAATAAGTTGCCTTACCCGTGCCTTTTTGATCAACAATGTTCAATTCAATCAGTTTTTTAATCTCTTTATGTGCATATTGACGGGATATTTTGAACATATTTTGAACATCACTGCTTGTTATTCGACCATTTGAAATTAAATGTTCAATGATCTTTGTCTGCTTTTCTGTAAGAGCGATCTGTCCTTCTGAATCTTTTTTATGCTTTTCAAGTGAAAGTTGCAATACTTTCTCTTTTACCTTTGAGATCGAAAGAAGAACACCATCAGTAAAGTATTCAAGCCATTCTGTGAGGTCAAGTGTATTTTGATCAACAGATTTTAACGCACTGTAATATGCATTCCTATCACTGTCATAATAGTCATCCAGTGTAAAAAATCTCTTTATGTCAAATTTTCTTAAATAAAGGATTAGCGTTGCCATTGCTCTTGATGTTCTGCCGTTGCCATCAACAAAAGGATGGATCCGTACAAATTCGTAATGGGATAATCCCGCTACAATGACCGGGTCATATTTTAATGAATCGTCTGAATTGATCCATTCAATTAATCCATTCATCAATTCCGGCACTTCCCCGAACGGTGGTGGCATAAATATCACCTCGCCTGTTGCACTGTTACCAACATATACCTGAACGTCCCTGTAAATGCCTTCATATTCAGGATGTTCTAACGTATCTCTCGATATACCCTTGTGCAATTCCAGAATGGTTTTTCCGGTTATCCCGCCATTTTCTTCGTATTTTTCCAGAGTTTCAAGAACCTCAAGATAATTGAGAACTTCCTGCTGTGCTTTCCTTGTAGCAGTAACCTTCCTACCCTGTGCAAGCTGGCTGACCTCTTCGAGAGTCAGTGGGTTTCCCTCTATTGCAGTGGATGCATGAGCAGCTTTTATTATAGCATCCCTTCTCAGTGATACTTCCCATTTGGGCACAAGATAAGAATTGAGAATTATCTCTCTCGATGAAGATATTTCAACAAGATTGTTAACTATCTTATGTGTGTATTTGAAGTTTGGGTCAAACATTTTGTGTTCCTTATAATTGTCTTGAACCATGAATGTGCTTTTTGACAATCTGCCAACATATATTTGAGGATATGTGACAAAATGATCTCTTTACTTAATGTCAAAAATTATTCTAAATATTAAATATTCTTAAATATCAAACAATGTTTTCTAAACTAATTTTTCTGGTTGTGGTGGATAAAAAATGCCAATTATTATCCATGTGCCAAAGCGAAAATGCGTTCCCATAAAAAAATACAGATCCCTTGTTTTCATATAATCAAATAGCTTATTCTTGATTTTCTCTTTTATAACATCGGGGTCCTTATCTTTTCGCATGATATTTCTTGCAAGTTCATTTAATTCCCAATCAATCAGAATTATTTTATGTCCCGTACATTCAGGTTCATCCTTACACTTGAAAATGTATCTAAATTCTATTGGCATCTTTACTTTTTCTCTACTTGTCGCATGCATCCCCTTTTCAGTTAACATTAGACGTTTTCCTTCTTCAACCACAAATCCTGCGCGTTCTAATTTACCAAGATCGGTATAACATTCATTAGAAAATGGACCATACTTATAAGGATAAAAATGATAAAATTTAATAAGATATTCTATATTAGTTTCTTTGTAAAGTAAAAATAGATTTTTCACCAGCATAAACTTAGATAAGGTACCTTTTTTATACAGTTCCTCTATGACTTTTAAGAGGATTCTTTGTTTGTGCGTTAAAACATTCATTTTGCATCTCTGTCAATCATTTCTTCTATAAATCTGTTTAAACTGACTGTTAAGTTTTTCGATTTTGCAAACCTTATATAGTCATATTATGTGAGCAGTATTTGCTCCTGATATTTATAAAATATGCCTGATTATATATGATATTATGGCAAGCATTGTGAAAGTAATAACCACGCACCACTCAAAAAATGCTCCACTCAACCACACAAAAACCACCCCAATGCCCCATAAAATATTTACAATATCATGACAAGATGGTTCTTATAAACCATCCACAGACCCACCGCTATCAACACAGCACCGGCAGCTCTCTTAATAATAACATCATACTTCGCGATACCACCAAGTTTTGCAGATGAGATATTTGCCGAATATGCAATTATTAGCATCGGAATAGCAAACCCAAGTGAATATACGAAAAGCATCATCGCTCCATAGGTAATATCAGCAGACACTGCAACCATTGTAAGTATCGTGCCTAGTATTGGACCCACACACGGAATCCATATAATGCCGAGAGACATCCCCAAAAGCAAACCGCCAAGCAGCCTTTCCTCTTTGTTCGTACGCAGGGACGATAATCTTCCAAACACATTGAACACATTGAGTTCAAAGAGCATTGCCACACCAAATCCTATAATAAAGATCTCGGCAATGATGTTGAGATATCCAAGGTATGCCCTGAAAGTAGAGCCAAAAGCCGAGGTTACAATTCCCATTAAAGTAAAGGTAATAGACAAACCAAGAACAATAGCGACTGGTCTTAATTTTCCTTTTTCGGTAGAATATGCAAATATAGCAGGAATTAGTGGTAATACACATGGTGATGCCACACTGACAATGCCTGCGATAAACGCTGCGATCGGAGTTACACTTGGAATATCCATATAATCACTCATTGCATTTTAATGATATATTTAAACTCACATCGCTGCTGCACTATCAATAGCTTCAATCAGAGTCTGTTCTCCTGCAACACCCATAAAGCGGGTAGTGATATATCCATCATCGGTAACAATAATAGTTGTCGGTGGACCACGCACAAGATGGGAATAATCGTTCCATGCATTCTGTGCTGTGAAGTCACGAACCTCCAATGGTACGATTGTGATCTTATCACCATATATGGTCTGAATATTGTTCAATATACTGTTCTGCTGTATGCAAGGTGCACCTGCCGAATACCAAAAAAACAGGACAACCACAGAGTCATCCTTGGCAACTGCATCCTTTATCGATTGTGTGGATAGCGGTGCTTTCTCAAGTGCGGTTTCCTGTGAATCGGGATTATCCGTACAGCCCATAACAAACACACTGAGCACTAATATTAAAACCAGTATTGCGTTTTTTAGTGAAAATCTCATGTTATTTTATAGCCCCTATTTGTTCAATTCAATAGCATTATCAAGTCTTTCTGCAAGCGTCTGTTTATCGGTAAGTCCAAGGAATCTTGCAGATGCACGCCGGGTACTTGTGCCATCTTCTGCCATGTAGACATATTGCCCGTTCTCAACACTAACGATCACACACAAATCCGGTATAGAGTATATGTTGAAAAAGTTTGCAAGCTCAGGACTCTCATCTGTGTCAATATACATAACAGTAGCCTTACCCGCATATTCTCCCGCCAGTGCATCGATTATTGGAGTCTGATCCCGACAGGGTTGGCACCATTGTGCCCCAATCTTGAGCAGTACAGGTCCATTCGTAAGTGCTTCATTAATCTGGCTAATGTTAGTTACATGGATCGCAAGGCTATCAACAATTGTGCCACCGTTGTTTTGACCAAGGCAGCCACTTAGTACCAGAACAGTACCGATCAATATTGTCAAAATAATGGATTTTTTCATAAATTCACCGATAGACAATCACTCTTAATATTAAATATTCTTTCGTTCTTTTAAAGGTTTTGCGTGGTTTTGACATAATCACTCATTTGATGCCTGGACTTCAGAATTAAATAATGTGAACAATGACGATATAGGAGTATTGGAAAAATGTGCAAGACTACAAAACCTTTGGTAATGATTGACATATCCGGCATACTCATCCAAAAGATCGTGTTGTAGGGCAGTCCTGAGTTCAAACTTCCTCAGAGGATTCATGTCACCCTGCCGGTCGGGTCGGAACTGGTTCAGGTCAATGGTGTGGATCATTATGAAACATATATTGAAAATGGCAGAAAGGTGGTATTTTTCGAAAAAAAATCACAAGTCCTTATGAGTATTTTTGGTGGGATGTGTTCTACACAATCCTATAACATTTTGGCTGGTTTAAACAAATATCCTACCCTCAAAACCCCAACGCGCGCGCATGTCACCCCATTGAACAAGTTAACGAGAAAATCTACGCAGCATTTACACGCCACTTCAAAACAACCCCGTCATCCATTCTCTCGCACGAAAGAAACTCCAATCCCATAATTTTACCCTCTTCAAAACCGATACCATCAATAAGTGTAGGCGATGCTTTGCCTCCAATTATCAAATTACCCACAAAACTATATATCTCATCCACAAGCCCGTTTGAAAGCATTCCCCAATTCAAACCGGCACCACCTTCTATCATCAAACGATCGACCCCCATCCTCTTTAATCGCACAACAAGTTCAGGCAGATCAACCTTATCCTCACCTACAACAATAACCATAGCCATCTCTTCCAGAATCTTAACCCTCTCACAAGGAGCCGACCCTGAAACTGCAATAACCCGTGTTCCCTCTCCTTTCTTAAAAATATCAGCATCTATTGGTGTTCTCGCATGACTATCAACAACCACCCGAATTGGATTTTCCTCGCGCCCATTAGCCTTGCGTGCCGCCCTGCGCTCCTCTGATTTAACAGTAAGACTGGGATCATCCGCAAGAACAGTGCCGATTCCCACCATAACAGCATCCGAACTTGCACGAAGTTCGTCCATTCTGTCAAAATCAACATCTCCCGATATCCTGACCTGCTTTCGCTCTTTTGTTGATATCTTACCGTCTGCAGACATTGCTGAATTTATAAATGTGAAAGGTCGTCCCATACTATCACCGATTTCAAAATCAACATTCATGACCCGTTGGACACCCACGGGCATGAAAATGAGGGTATTTTCATACCAAAACAATTCCCTGAGATGGAGTTTATTTGTAGTATATATTTTTTTTAAATTGTAAATTATACACTAAAAAAACAACTTGTTAACAAACACAACTTCTCAGCCGCCCTTGTCAACCGATTTCAATGATCAAACTATTCAATAATTAACGAGTGCTTTCAACAGATCGCGGTCCCGAAGGATCCCAAGCAACTTATGGTTTGCATTCACAACCGGCATCTGATCGATCTTACTGCGCTTCATCTTACGTGCACAGTCACTAACACCTGAAATTGATGCAGCGGTGATCAGATCTTTTACCATCACATCCTTTGCAAGGACGTTTGGAACTTTGATCCTTGAAACACTGTAGTAGATACTCATTGTATCTCTCATGGATTCCCATGTCCAAGCATCATCATCTGAACCCGCAGACATATCAGACATCTCTACCGTATCCTCAATGATACTTGCACTTATGATATCACGGTCTGATATAATTCCCACAAGTTCCAGATTGGAATCCAAAACCGGAGAAGCCTTTGCATGTGCAAGTTCCATAGCCCTTGCCACAACATGAAGTGGCGTTTCATCCCACACAGGTACAACACCATTATTCAAATATTGTCCAATCGGCTCTGCAATATTCAGATCTGCCATCGACCCTATTACATCTGCAATTGTCACAAGGCCCACAAGTTTATCGTCCTCTATAACAGGCAACCTTCGTATCCTGTTCTCAAGAAATAAACTTGCTGCAAGAGTGATGTCTGCATCCGGTGTGATCGTTTGTGGATCCCTTGCCATTAGCAGTGCAAGTTGTTCTTCCTCAGGTTTTCGGAGTAAATTTGTACGGGTTACAAGTCCAACAACTTTGTTGTCTTTCAATACCGGAACCCCAGAAATACGTTTATCTTTTAATATTTTAAGAACTTCATCTCTTGAACCGGGGAGAGTTGCACATGCGACATCCCTGACCATGATATCTTCAATGATTGTGTTTTTCGGCATGTTTTTTACCTCGCAAACTGAAAAATTGTATATGGTTATTGTTTAGGGTTTCCACGTACCACAAGCACAGGTATTTTAGAATTACGTGTTACTTTCTCTGCAACACTACCAAGCAAGAATCGATCTAATCCACCTTTACCAAGTGTCCCCAATACTACAACATCGATATCATTATTCTCTGAAAACTCAATGATCTCATGACTTGGATGACCTTCAAGCAATGATCCCTCGATATCAATGCCTGCTGCTTTTGCATCATCCACTATCCGTTGAATCCCCTCATTACCCTCTTTTTGCAGGAGTTCATACATCATTTCCCACCCAGCATCCATTGGAATCGAAGCGAACGCTGCGGTATCAACCACATACACAACATTGACCTTCGCACCACTCAATCTTGCAAGTTCAATACCATATAAAACTGCCTTTTTGTTTGGTTCAGAACCATCGGTTGCGATCAAAATTTTCTTATATAATTCACTGCTCATATTTCCCTCTCCTTTATCCGCATTTAAATTTGAACTTTAATTTAAATTTAAATTTAAACTTGAAATTTAGATTTGAAACTTATGCATGTATTACAGATAAAATGTCATCCGGTCTTGCCCGCCTTACAATCCCACTTAACGGATCCTGAATATTTGAAAGATTATTTGAATTACCATTGAGTATCATAAGATTTGCTTTGTTTCCTTTTTCAATTGAACCAAAACCATCAAGACCCAATATTTGACCCCCACTAAGCGTACACATCATAAATACTTGTCTATCATCAAGCTTAAACACCTTTGATAAGACTTCCATTTCAGCGAACATGTTTGTAGAATTGAGCATAACATTGTCAGTTCCAACCCCGACTTTGATACCTGCTTTAAGCATTTCACATATCGGCGCCATTCCAACATTTGTCGTAAAATTCGAACGCGGACAAACAACTACAGGCACATTATTATCGGCAGTTTTTAAAATATCGCTCTTATTAGGATGAGTCATGTGGATCAACATATCCGGTTTCAGCGAAAGTGCTTCTTCAACATCTGTCCGGTCTTTCTCTCCTGCATGAATTGCAAATAAACGTTTATGCGTCCTCGTATATTCAAGTATTGCCCTAACCAGTCCAGAATCCATATCATTGACCCCGCTAATACCGATCCCTTCAGCATTCCTCAATACCCTGTCAACCTCACTGAGTATATCATCTTTCTTAGCATCAGACTTGTCAGGTCTCCCAAATATCAATGATTCGATACCAATGTCACCAATCGCTTCTTGCAATGCCAAAACACCGACCACCCCGCCTTCCCTGAAATCAGCAAATGCACAGGTACCTGTTGTGACCATATCCAGGATCGTACCCCTCATACTTTCAACAAGTGTGTGATAGGACGTACTATTCAATATCCGGTGCTTAAGTCCATCCGGCGGGCGCACAAGTGAATCCAGATTACGTACCAACCTTACCCCATCACTTTTTCCAAGTGAAGGGTCTTTGCACACAGAGTCCCCTATGTGAGTATGGGAATTTACAAAACAAGGTGCTATAATGGTTCCTGTTTTAGAAGGTTCTTCACCGATCTCCGTAATTATCCCATCTTTCACACAGATATAACCTTCAACCGATTCGAATTCTGTGCCAAGGATAATTGTTCCGGATATTATTTGTTCACAGGGTGATGACATCACAAAATAATTGTTATAATAGTTGATATAGATGCTGATTATAAGCCAGGTGACTTTTTGCGCCGACATATTTATATCCAAACCCCATTTATAAGTGTTCAGCGTGTTGTAAGGTCCTTGCACGAGATGTGGCACGAGCCTTTCTGTGATTGTATAGACAACCTCAACACGGTACACTTGATAATGCGACAAAGCCTGTCACGAGGGAAACTGGTGTGGACAGCGGTGATTACCAATAGGATGATACATCGGAGTTAGTGCGTAGGGTTACAGCATTATCAATACAATTTACTACAGCCATAATTCTAAACCAAGAACTGCAACAGTTGATACTGCATTCTATTTACGCTATTGATTTATACAACCTGGCATAAATTTACAGATATGCCCATAGAAAATGCTGTGAAAGAATCAAAGGACGGGGTAATCATCGATTTTGAGGTTAACCCAGGCTCAAGATCACTGTGCATACCAAGTGGCTACAATGATTGGAGAAAACGCATCGAAGTGAAACTTAACCAAAATGCACAGAAGGGAAAAGCAAATGAACAACTGATCGAGAACCTTTCAAACCTTTTTGGAGTTAGCAATTCTAATATCGACATAACAAGTGGTGCTAAAAGCGGTAAAAAATCAGTGATCGTGAGAGGTATTGGATACAATGATGTTATCTCAATACTCCGATCAAAGTTGGATGATTTTTAAAAATCGAAGGCAGGGGGTATTCTCTGGTCGGCATTTCAGTATATCAAAAACGTCTTGAACTGTTCGAAGGTTTGGTCAATGAGATCATCGAACACACACAGTCCGGTGCAGTTATAATAGTAGAGGGGAAACGAGATATCATAGCACTTAAAAAACTCGGGATAACAGGACGTATAGAAACTTCCACCCATCAACCACTACTTGTTTTTGCCGAAAATCTGGCAAAGGATACAACACAGATCATCATACTTACGGATTGGGACCGCAGGGGTGATATTCTGGCAGACAGGATCACAACATACCTGCAAAATGTTGGAATTACGCCAGATCTTGACATACGCAGACGTATCAGTTTACTTGTTAAAAAAGAGGTAAAAGACGTTGAAAGTCTTTATACGTATATGGTTAAACTGAAAAAGGTCACAAAACAGGTGGTGTGATATGTTTTGTAATGTTTTTTCAAAATAGTCCAGACTAATTGAATTATTAATGATGAAACATCAGCACGAAACATCAGCACAAAACATCAGCGCATCATTGATACGAGCACATCATTGATATGTTTTGACTACAAGCCATTCGTATTAGAGAGACGTGATTTTTCCAAAACATCAAATGTTCGATCAAAATCTGGATACAGTTCAGAGTTACTCATCAACTCGCTATATGCATCATGTCTTGGACTAACGATCATGATGTGTGCAGGAGGATGAATTTTCTTTAATCTGCTTATTGCTGCACCTGCATGATTTTCCAATTCCACCAATGCTGCTGAATTACAACTGTCCTTTAGCGAAACTCCCATAACACTAGTCAGAAGATGATCTGCATAGATTGGTTCGATTCGCTTTGGTTGACATGAAAAACGCATTCGACCATACTGTTCCAAATCGTGCAATGCGATTTTTACCTTATCCGCATCGTCTGCACGAACTACTGCAAATGATTTCATTTTTTCTATCCCGCCAAATAGGCAGCCCCCATTATATACATCTATATGATAATACCTTACATTATATGAATCTTTTTGCTTGGTTATTTTATTTTATTTTATTTTAGAGCTGGTTACCAAAATCTATTGGTGTTTTTCATAGTGTATAATAGAATTATATAGTCCGAGTAAATTCAACCGAATTAAGAATTTTCTCGTTTGAACATTCATCAACATTGAATAGCATAATTAAAATAGTAATAATAATTAATAGAAAATAGAGCATGAATACTATTCAAAAGCGTACAATGAGGGCAGATGATGGAAACACGTGACGTAATTTTCTCAGTTGTAATGGTAGTATCTTCATTTATTCTGACATACGAATGGCTTGGCAGATTCAAATACAGTCCTGCAAATTCGTTGATCATATTATCGGCAATGGTCATGATAGGAGCACTGGCCAGTATGATCTTATCAGTTGACATGAGACTTCGAAAGATCGACAAAATGATAGATACAAAGGAACGTTCGCTGCGTATCAACATCCAGAGCGTTGAAGATAATACAGCCAAAAGAATGAACACGGTCATCAACAGGCTGGATGAAGCAATGGAGAAAGTTAATCGCAGACAGTATCGGTAAAAGCATCTTTTACCATCTTTTCTATTTTTTCCATAACAAGCCTTGCGTCCGCAACATCTGCAGCCCTTCGTATATCGATCCTGCCGTTTCGATATAGAAGTATGGTATTGCCACCCAGTTCAAACCTTGCAACCCCTAACCTTTCGGAACACTTGAGTTCCAATATCTTAGTTTCCAAAACATTATTTTGCAATATGCTGCAAAGCACATCCATTAAAAAACCTTTTGGATACTGCGATTCTGCGATGTATTTACCAGGCTCATCGACACATGGTCGCGCAAGCTGTATCGCATAATCCGGTGAATGGTCGGATCCGGCAGTGCCGTAGGGGTTCGCGTTCATAGTGTACTTGATGCGTGTTTTTATAAAAAAAGATACCTATTAGATTGTGATATAACACATAATTGACCCTGATACCTATTTTTAATTCAATGTCAATATTCAAACCCCGATGCCTTCGAATAACATATCTATCTTTCCGGATATTTCATTGGAAAAGGATATCTTGTCCTCTGAATTCAACCACATTATTAGTGAGTGTAAATAAACTCCGGTTATGATCTCAGATGCTTTATATACATCAAGACTGGTTTTTACATCACCAACCTTTACACCCTCATCAAGTAGACCAAAAAGGGTTTCAGTAAGGCGGTGAAGTCTGCATTTATCCTCACAGGGACCCAAATAGGAATGTACCATATATCTGGTGTATTCAAAGACCATCAGTTTTGTAAGTTCTTTGTCTTTTTCAACACTCTCTGCCAGAAAAACCAGAAAATTTGTTATCTTTTCCTTTGTAGGAATGCCTTTCATTGTTTCATTTTCAATAAGACCATAGATCAACTCTTCTTTTTGCTCTCCAAAATACAATAGAAGTGCCTCTTTAGTCGAAAAATAATTGAAAAATGTTCCTTTCGCTATCCCTGCTTCCTTTGTGATCTCATCAACGGTTGTTTTTTCGAACCCCTTTTCCTTAAACAATCTTCCAGATACTTCAAAAATCTTATTTTTGGTCTCTGTTTTCTTTTTCTCGCGTAAGGACATGGAATCATCTTCTTAATATTTAATGACCTATTAGTGACCAATGGTCAAATATGACTAAAGTCAATGTTTGGCAGCATTAATATTTAATGATATTGGTCATGCTGTTACCAATTGCAATTCCGACATCCTTAAATATGACGTATTATATTTATGACTGTGGTCACATTTGACCCTAGTCACTATCAGTCAGTCTTAAATATAAACCACCCATCTATCCATGTGGGGAAACATTGTGATTTGTTTTTGGTAAATCAGTATAAGGGGCCACAAATATTAAAAATATCTTTGAGAAAATAGGGATTTTCATAGAACATAACATGATACCCATCATCCTGATGGCAATCCTGCTCATCGCAATTGCAGGACAGGGTGCACAGCAGATAAAAATGGAATCGGGTACTGACACATTTGTCGAGAAAACCTCCAAATTGTATCAGGATTTCGATCATCTATATCTCAGGATATTTTTCACCCAATCCATCGTCGTACTGATAGAAGGCGACGACGTCAAAAGTTCAGAAGTTTTGCAGGCAGTTGATAGATTAGAACAACAATCAAAGAACACACGAGACGTTGTTGGCACTTCAAGTGCAGTATCTGCGATAAAAAATTTTAATTATCAGATGACAGGTAGATATGAAATGCCTGACAGCAGGGAAGAGATCGATGCGATCGTATCAAGCCACTCATCTGATTTTGAAGTGATCCTGCCGGATGACACTCACACAATTGTCTATATCGAAATGCCTGGTGATACAAGTGACGAAACTATGACAGAGATCCTGCGTGAGACCCAGATCGCAGCCACAATTTCGGATTTCCCACCCGACTATAACGTCATTGTCACAGGTGACCCTGCATTTATGATCGCAATGAACAATGAGATGACCACAAGTATGGCTCCACTTCTTATGATATCAGCCATTCTCATGGTAATAGTGCTTTTTTTGGTATTTGGACATGTCAGATGGAAACTCCTTCCACTTCCGATCGTACTTCTTGGGATCATTTACACATTCGGTGCCATGGGATACCTCAAAATACCGCTAAGTATGGTGTCTATGTCCGCATTCCCGATCCTCATAGGACTTGGGATCGACTATGCCATCCAGTTCCACAGCCGGATCGAAGAAGAACTGAAGCGTGAACATGACGAAAAAAAAGCAGTCATACAGACCATCAAACATACAGGTCCTGCCGTACTCATCGCACTGGTCATAACAGGTCTGGGATTTTTTTCTCTTTTTACATCTACTGTTCCCATGATACAGGATTTTGCAAAACTCCTCCTCATAGGAATAACAATGTGTTTTCTGGCATCTCTTTTTGTTGGAGTGGCAATTATATATGGTCTTGATACACTCAGCAGGAAAAATCCGTTTGGAACAAAACGATCTAAAAAAATAGCATTGCCAAAATCCGACGAAATAACAAAACTTGCTACCAACAATACAAATGATAAACCCGATATACTGGAGCGTTTTCTTGAAAATACATCCAAATTAACGATCAAACATCCATTTATGATAATTGGTCTCGCATTGGTTCTATGCTTATCAGGACTATATGTTGATTCGTTTGTGCCTATTCAGACAGATGTAAAGACATTCGTGCCTCAGGATATGCCGGCATTGATAGACCTTTCGCATCTTGGAGACATAATGGGTGGGACCGATGCACTCAACCTGATCATAAAAACCGATGATGCTGCAGATCCTGCCGTTCTTAAGTGGATGGACGAATTCGGCACTCATGAAGTGGAAGGTAGAAGTAACGTATATTCTGTATCCAGTATTGCCCCTATAATTAAATCAATGAACGGAGGCACAATTCCCGATAACCGTGAAGATATCGAAAGATTGTATAACCAGATCCCGGATATGCGGAAGAAACGATTCATCCATGGAAATAACATACTTTTGATGAATCTGGAGATTGGAAATGCTGTTGCTGATATAGGCCTTACCGGTGTTGATGAATTGGTCGGGGTTGTAAGGGAGGACATTGCATGGATGTCGCCACCACCGGGAGTATTTGTTACGGTCACCGGCAATTCAGTTGTGTTTACAACAGTTATCGGTTCACTCACATCCGGCAGAGTCGCAATGACATTACTTGGAATTGTAATGGTATTTGGCGGACTGCTTGTGATATACCGCGATTGGGTTAAGGCTTTCACCCCTGTTATCACCATGTTCTTGGTTGTTGGATGGTCCGGAGGGGTCATGTATTTTTCAGGACTGGAATATACGCCCATGACAGCCACACTCGGTGCCCTGATACTTGGAGTGGGTTCGGAATATGCAATACTTATGATGGAACG
This sequence comes from Methanosarcinaceae archaeon, assembly GCA_023544565.1. Classification (GTDB taxonomy): domain Archaea; phylum Halobacteriota; class Methanosarcinia; order Methanosarcinales; family Methanosarcinaceae; genus Methanovorans. The sequence goes on along the minus strand of JAMJFS010000001.1, from coordinate 120,676 downwards.
CTATTATGAAGAAAAGGAAAAAGGTTTGGCACCAATCGATGCCATGCGTGAGGCAAGTGCAAAGATAGGAAAGGCGATAATTCCATCCGGACTTACAACCATGTTTGGTTTCTCTGCACTCATCGCATCACCATTTTCAATGACCAGTAATTTTGGAATGGTCACCGTAATGGATGTAGCGCTGGCACTTTTTGCATCGTTCATTGTGTTCCCGCCTGTGATGGTGTTACTTGACACGTGGCGAGATAATATGAAAAGTAAAAACATTTCAAATAGACATGCTAAAACAGGTGAATATGCCTTAATCGGAGATTGATATCCAATGAATTTTAATTTTAATTTTAATTTTAACCTTAGTCATAATTGTAATAGTAATAATAACAGTAGTGGCAATGTCCATAAATTTCAAAAGATTCTGGGTTTAATTGGCATATTCGCACTCATATCCTTTATGGTTATGATGCCAATGGTATCAGCCGAAGAATCATCCGAAAATATAAAAGAGTTCTTACCGCCAAATTATGCATTCTCTACAAACTACTACAACAGTTATGGCGAACCCGACCTTTACGCATCCTTACTCGGAGATTATGAATTTGAACGAGGGGAAACTGCCCAGCTCCAAATAAATCTTGCAAATAAAGGAGTGTTGTACGGATTCAAATCTGCTACAAGTGTTGGCACGAATGTGGGAAAGCATGCATCCTCATTGCAAGAGTTGCAATATGAGACTATGCGCACAACAGCTATTGGCATCAATGTGGAGTTGATCTCCACCAGTCCATACATTGAAGTCGATCCCACAGCGTCGATCCGTTCCATGAAAAAACTTGTGCCCGGAAGTTTGCCGGAAAATCCACTGGTATATATCATAACAATTTCGAATCATGCCCCTGCCGGTATCTACTACCTTCAACTTCCAGTTTCATATGAATACCAAAGCGAGGTGCGTATGACTACAAACGAAGTATATCGACTTGGAGTTACAGGTCTTGACCATACTACAAATTACAAGAGTGCAAATAAGACTTTGATCATTCCCATATTTGTCAAAGGGGCAACTAAATTTAAAATCACGGATGTTTCAGGACATCTTACGGCAGGTTTGCCAAGTGTGGTAAATGTGACATACAAAAACATCGGTGAGATCCCTGCCACAGATGCAATTGTTCGCGTGGTTGTTATGAAACCACTTGTAGTAGAACAAAGTGTACTCCGACTTGGTACTATTGAACCTGGAGAGAGTAAGACTGTGTCTTTTAAAGCCACTGCGGATCGGAATTCGCTTATGAAAGATTATGGAGTTGACAGTGAGATCAAGTATATTGATGAGAACGGCAACATCGCATTTTCGGAAAATATGAAGATCAGCGTTTCGCTTGAGCCTGCTCCTGATAAAACGGGCGCAAAAACATGGGCACTTGGCGGCTTAATTATTTTGGGGATTTTTATGATTATTAAATTGATATTGAATATAGAGAAGTACAAATGAAACTTACAGATAAAAATTATACACTAAGAGGGTTTGGCATGAAAACAAAGAGAAATGCAAATTTAAATTTAAGCACAAAAATAAAAATGTTATTGCCGTTGATCGCAGCATTGCTGATATTTTTTGCAATGCCTGCGCAGGCTCAGTCCACATTTCCGGAACATTTTGATTTCGGGGAGAACTATTATACTGTCTACGGCGGTCCGAATCTGACTGCGAGCGTGCTTGGCGATACTGAATTTTCACGAGGCGATACAGTCACTGTTAGTATAAACCTGATGAATAAGGGATTTATTACGGGTTTTAAAGTAGAGAAGGATCTTTCCATCCCTGCAAGTGATCTTGATCAAAAACTTCAGTCTACCGAATTTTTGTATGAGGCTCAAAAGACTACAGCAATCGGGATTGTGGGATTTTTAACATCATTCGACCCTGCCGTGAAAGTAAAATCCGGTCAACAGGAGGCTGGTTCACTGCCGGCCGGCCAGCAAACCGAAAACCCCATCAAGTACACGATCGAGATATCGAATAATGCACAAGCCGGTACGTATCCGCTTCTTTTGACACTTATGTATGGATATCAGGAAAATATCCAGATCAATGGTGACAATGAGACTGATCTTGGTATTACGAACCTTGAGGTCGGTATGTGGTATGATATTGGAAGTCAGAATATCACGATCCCAATATCGGTCAAGGGGGAAGCAAGCTTTGAAGTTACAAATGTGAGCGGCGAACTTGTGGCTAATGAGGAAGGTCTGCTTTCTGTTACGTACAAGAATGTTGGAAGCCTGCCAATTAAAGATGCGACAGTGAGGATTAGCGCATCAGACCCATTCAGCACAACCGATGATCAGGCATTCATTGGCTCACTTGCTTCTGGTGAAAGTGCTGTTGCACTGTTCAACCTGAAAGTGGATGAGACCGCAACAACAAAAATGTATGCGATCAACAGCGAGATCAAGTACGAAGATGTTGATGGTCATGACCAGATATCAGATGTTATAAAGATACAGGTTGAGACCTTACCTGCAATACCCACATCAGAAAAACTCGGAAATTTGAAGATAATTGTGGCTGGGTTTTTGGTTGTAGTTGTTGTGGCCATTGGGTTACGGGTTTATAAGAATCGTAAGCAGTGAAGTTAGTTAATGTAAAATGCCGGATGTACCCTCTTTCCGGCATTTTGTATGACCTCTAACCTCTGGAGCCGATAACTTTTTTGGATATAATTATTATCATTATTTAGTTGAAATTAAAAACAATACTATAACCGCCGCAGGCGGCGCATCTCATCACCTCTAATTCACAAAAATACTAACATTCAACCCCATAACTATGCCGACAGACATTTTATCCGGTCTGCTTTTAGGATTGGTTATCATGGATACTTTGAACTTTGATGGAGCATGTGATAGAAACCCTGGTGGACGCATGGGTTTTGGTTGGGTGATCGATCTGAATGGCCAGTCGATCAATGGAAACGCAGAACAAAAATCCCAACCAGGTAACACTAATAACGTCGCCGAGTATACCGCACTGAAAAAGGGTCTGGAACATTATATTCAACAGGATGGAAAAGGTCCCTTATTGATCAAAGGGGACAGTAAACTTGTCATTAATCAAATGGCAGGCAACTGGAAGATCTCTAATATGGTACTGCAGGGACTTGCTACACAGATCGGCGAATTCATTAATGGACATAATCTCAAAGTCAAATACGAATGGGTGCCAAGGGACAAGAACAGCGTTGCGGATAATCTTGCAGCACCCAAACCATCTTCAAAACCATTGCTTGCGAACCAATATGTTGCGGATGTCTGCCAGGCACCAATAACAGAGAAGTTACAGGAGCAGATAATCAGGATAAATCGTGATCCATCGCCTGGATTTAAGACAATGATGGGATTGAAGGTTGGAGGTCTCGATATATTTTCCAAAAAAACGTTGTCAGAACTTGTGACTGAGGCGGGCGCGGAAGTATCTGCTATTGCAAAAAAACAGTTTGTAGACAATGAAACTGCGCAAGCATCTGTATTGAGATGGGTGTTAAGAGGTTTGGCTGTCGATCATGCTGTTCACAAGGTGAAAGTGGACTTAAAGATCAATGCCAACACCAAATCATGATGCAGAGGGGGTAGCATAGTTAGAAATTAGATTCTAAAATGTCCAAAATTTGATATTTAACTTCATTCCAGCAACCATTTCCACAAAGGTTTATACACTATTTTTTTGCCATCCTTGATTTCTTCGCCTTCGAAATCACTTGTTATTATCAAGCCTTCGTTTAGTTTGAACTTTTCCATAGCTTCAATAAGACCATTGACCTCGCGGTCTTTATTTTCATCAGTAAATTCATAACAGACCTGTATGACTTCTTTGACCCCTTCGCCTTCCTTTGTTAAAAAATCACATTCATACTTGTTTTTCCAGTAAAAGACATCATTGTCCCGTCTTTTGAGTTCTATCAAGACAACATTCTCATATAATCTACCGATATTTTGGGAGAACTTGAATGATATTGCATTTATTAAACCAGTATCGATTGCGTAGACCTTTTTTGGATTGGAGAACTGCTCTTTCAATTTACCATATTTTGGAACCATAAATACAAAATTTATGTCTTCGGCGCAGGCTAAATATGTAAATAAGGTATTTTTACCGATCTTTTTACCCTGTGATTTAAGTATATTATAATACTTGGTTGTAGAAAAATAAGATGAGAAGTTATTTACCAGATACAAAAGCATCTCTTTTACGGTAGCAAAGTTCCTGGTCTGGTATCTTTCCACCAGATCCTTGTAGAATATAAGATCAAAATACTCCTGTAGTATCTTAGTCTTCAGAAGATGTTCTTTATCTACAATTTCAGGAAATCCACCAAATTCGATATACTCAAAGTTTCTCTTTAAAGTTACACCCTTAACATTCAGGAATTCTTTAAACGAGTATGGGAATATTTGGTATTTAAGCGTTCTTCCACGCAGTCCGGTTGCTATTTCCTTGCTCAAAAGTTTTGAACTTGAACCAGTGATACATATTTCCACATTCTTTTGATCATACCTGAAAAATATATTTGCGTATCTCTTTGCGCAAACTTCACATCACGCTCTTGAGCTAAAATTATAAGTTTTTTGATTGTTTCTTTATCCATGGATTATATATAGTGACAGATTGTATTAAATATTTCTCTGTGTATAAAGACAGATAATACATAATGTGTTTTTCTATATGAAGATGAATTGTGCCAATTGTAATTTCATATATAAATATAGATTTTTCTACTTCTTTCCGATCATCACTTCCGTAGATTTAACAATAGCAAACACCTCGTCACCTTCCTTGATCCTCAACTTATCCACAGCGTCACTTGTGATGACCGACGTCACAACAGTCGGCTCGATCAAAATCTTCACTTTGGAAATCACATCGCCTTTTTCGACCTCAACAACCATGCCACGCATCCGGTTTCGTGCTGTGATCTTAAGTCCCACACCTTCCCAGAATGTCTCATCGTCAACGGTCTCATGAATAATGTTCTTCTGGGATTCATACTCAGCAAGCAATTCCCTCCCATGATCTGTCAGGAATGTGCCCTGATCCTTGCCACCACGAATAGTAGTAACAACATCCGATCCTGCACCCTCCTGCATACTTTTTAGCATCTTCCATGCATGTTTGTATGAGATATTGAGCCTCTTGCTTGCTTTGTTCAATGACCTTTCTTTGTTTATGGCTTCTAAAAGTGCTGCTGTGCCTTCGCCTATTAATTGTTTGCCATCCTCTGTCAGCCATAATTTAGTTTCAGTCTTAGTTTTCATATTCATAATCCCATGATCAATTCATCATAACTAACATTAAACCACATGAACAGCAGAAGCCTTGAATGAAACAACCAAAGGTTCCCCGAACGCAAGCCCCAACTCCTCTGCCGACGGTTTGGTCACAAACGCGTTCAACAAAAAACCACCATCAAGGTCCACCTTAACTCTCACAAGGGCACCCATTCTGTCCATCTCAAGCAACCTACCTTCAAACGAATTCCTTGCACTGCTATTGATATCTGTTTTACTCAAGGTCACATTTTCAGGACGCAAACATGCATAAACTGTATCTCCAACCGGGCATTCCGATATTGCTTCAAGCATTTTTCCCCCGATATCAATCATGGAAATTCCATTGCTGCTTGCAGTAACTTCTCCTTTCAACACATTTTCAACACCAACAAAATGCGCGACCCTGACATCAATTGGTCTGTCAAACACCTCATCGGGCGTACCGATCTGGACGATCCTGCCATCCATCATGACAGCAATGCGGTCTGCAAGTATTCGCGCTTCTGTCTGGTCGTGGGTCACATGGATAACCGTGAGTTTTGAATCGTTGTGGATACCTTTCAGGATTTTGCGGGTCATAGCCTGTGTTCCCGGGTCAAGCGCACTCAAAGGTTCATCCAGAAGCAGGACATCCGGTTCGATCACAAGTGCCCTTGCAAGTGCAACCCTTTGCTGTTCGCCGCCTGATAGCGTCTGCGAGTGTCTGTGCAACAGGTGACCAATGTTGAGATATCCTGCAACCTCTTCGATTTTAGACTTAGACTTGGCTTTAACCTTAGACCCACCCCTGCTCATTAATCCCCTCATCCGCATTCCGAATTCGATGTTCTTTTCTGCATTCATGTGTGGGAAGAGTGAGTAATCCTGATATACAAAACCGATATTGCGTTTTTCAGGTGGGAATCCTGTCACATTCTTTCCTCCAATCGAGATCTTTCCGCCATCCGGCTGGTGAAAACCTGCAATGAGTTCCAAAAGAAGCGTTTTTCCGGCACCGGTTGGACCCAGTATCACGAAATACTCCCCATCTGCGATTTCGAGGTCTATTCCTGTGAGCCTGAACTCTTTCCAGTTCCGATGCAGGTCATTGATCTTTATCATACACCCTCCATCCTGCGGACAATATCCTCATTGCTATGAATATCGTAAGGGTAACCAATATGAGCAGAACAGCTATCGGTCTTGATGCTGAAAGGCCCTGTGACAAAAACCTGTCATATATTAAGGTCGGTCCGATCATTGGATAATATGCTATCATCACAACAGCACCAAATTCACTTATCGCCCGCGCCCAGCACATTATCGATCCGATCAGTAGATGGCGGGATGCAAGTGGAAGTGTTACAAATGCGAATGCTTTCCAAAGAGGTGCTCCAAGGGAACGCGCGGCGTTCTCAAGTTTTGGATCAACACTTTTAAACCCCTCACGTGCCGAGTTTGTCAGGTAGGGTGCGGATACGAACAACATTGCAACAATGATTCCCGGCATGGCATCCCTGAACTGGATATAGGGCTCCAACGGGGCACCAAGCAAGCCGTTCGCACCGAACACGGTCAGTAATGCAATACCTGCCACAGTGTGCGGAACTACCACAGGCACGTCAAGCATACTTTCAACGAATCTTTTTCCAACAAAATTCTTTCTTGCAAGAATGTATGCCGTTGGCACACCCAGTAAAAAGGATATCATGGTCGCAATGAATCCTGCATACAATGACAGGAATATGGACTTTATCACAGGTTTGCTCGCGGCTGTTTCTACAAGACCTGCAAAGTCGGTCAATACCTGCCCGACTATCATGTTGGCAAGAGTGACAAAAACAAAAAGCAACAGTGACAACGACAAAATGTAGAATAACAACATCAGGGGGTCAATTCCCCTGATGTTTTTCAACCGTTGCAGTTTCAACATTGCAATTCCCATATTCGCACCCTACCGTTATTCCCTTTTCGTTACAGGAAGGTTTTCAATCCTTCAGGCACAGCATCAACGTCACTTGTAATCGCAGGTACGATCGGAGGCTGCCCATTGTCCATAAATATAGCTTGCCCTTCTTCGCTTAACAGAAGTTCCACGAATTCCACTGCAAGATCGTGCTGTGTTGCATTCGTGGGTATGGTCAATCCATATACGATAGGCGTGCCTTCAACCACGTTCTCGTTTGCGAGTTCTACTTTTACTTTACTGTACATGTCTGAGTATTCCATGGAGCCAAGATCGATCTGAGGCGGCAGTTCTACAAACTCAAATCCGTGCTGGACTGCAACGCTCCTGTAGATATAGAAATAATCGATCTCACCCATTTCCAGTGCGGAGGACAGTTCGGTTTCCATGCTGCGTAGCATTATTTTTTCTGTGTTTGGATCGATCTCTTCTGAAGGTGGAACTTTAATGGTATATGTCCCGTTTTCTGATGAGACCGTTATTTCGGTGTTAGATGCCATCAGGTTATCATAGATACTTGCATCAGCATAATGGTTTTCCGCCATCTGCGTGACCATCTGTGAACGGTAGCCGCATGGGTCGTCGTTGGGGTTGGAAATGCCAAAGGTCACATCAGGTTTTCTGAGTATCTTGAACCAGTTGTCCTGATCTATCTCGCTGCTGTATTTGCTGTCATTTGTATATGCTATAACGATCTGGTTGCGGGCAAATGCTACGTACCAGTCTGCAAATTCCGGCATCATCATCAATGGAATGAGGTTGTAATCCGCAGATGCCAGTATATCAGCCTGCTTACCGAGTTCGGTTATCTTTTTCACGCTGGCCACACTGCCGGCAGCTTCGCGCTGTACATCCACATCAGTATGTAGTTCTTCGAATCTCTGTTCCAGTTCTTCCATTGGCGCGCTAAGACTACCTGCATGGTAGATCTTCAGAACAGTTTTATCGCTATTCGATATGCCTATGCACCCTGAAATTGATGCTGCCAGCATTATGGATAATATGCTAATTGATAGAATAATATGTTTAGTCGTCATGGTTATGTTTGATTGAACATAACGATTTATAAATGTTGTTGTTTGTATCCATATGTCTAATTATACGACACAAATGTGATTGTTTGAGTTAAAAGTAAAAATAAAAATAAAGTAACAACCGCCGCAGGCGGCACGTTGCATAAATACCAACCAATAAATTAGATGATTGAATATTTTTTTGCAGTCCAATGTTTTCACTATATTACAATCCTTGTTTTTTTAACATATTTACTCTTTTAATGAGTCGCAAATATCATCAAACCGACCTACCAAAAAACATAAATGTAACAATGCTACAATGTAGTATATGCTACAAGGTGATTTTGAATGTCAAGTATCCCAACACGCATACCTCGAAGAACAAAAGATAGAATTGAAAAAATGCAATCCAGATTAAGGCTCAGAGATCTGAAATTGTCACAGCAGCAATTAATTGACGATGCTATCGAATATGCCATTACTCATGAAGATGACTTTATTGCACATTTATCACAATCGCAACCAAAAACGCCAATTGAAGATGATACTTTGTGGCAATTGATGCACAAACCTGTTGATATGGGTAAAACAGACGCGACAAGAATAGATGAATACCTTTACGGCGGTGAATAATTGTCAATATTTGTGGATTCATGCATCTTCTTTGCCATGTATTCAAAAAATGATGTTCATCATGATGAAGCAGTGCGTTTGCTGGAGTTTGCATTAAGTGGCAAAGGTGGAACCATTTATACTTCAGATTATATGTTTGATGAAACAGTAACACTTGCGCGTGTAAGAACGCACAATGCCGAAATTCCGCTAATGATCGGAAAAGCAATCATCGATTCCCCTCGGGTAATTATGCTGAAAGTAGACGATGAAGTTTTCAATCAATCCTGGGACATATTCAACGAGTACTGCAGCAAAGGTTTAAGTTTTACAGATTGTTCATCTATCGCTTTTGTAAAAACGTATGAAATTGACACAATATTTAGTTTTGATTCTCATTTTGATGGCATAATTAATCGAAATGTGGCATGAGAATTGTACGCCTGTAAGTCATTCCCCAGAATACACCCTTTTACCAGACTCAAACCCCATCAATTCCAAAAAGATGTCCTCCAGCGTAGGCTCAATTGTCCGCATCTCTATAATGTCCCCTCCTTTGGATGCCACCCATTTTGTAGTAGCATTCACAGCATTAATGTCATCAGTCGTGATAACATAATGTCCATCCGCTTTCTCAATATCAGCAGCAGTAAAATCACTCACATCATCAACCATAAACTCAACACGATATGACGTGTGCCCGAACTCCTTTTGTATCTCAGCCATTGTTCCAAGCGTTATTATTTTCCCGTCATTCATTATCAGGATACGGTCACACATCGACTCCACCTGATAAAGATTGTGAGCACTGAACAGGATGGTCTTACCCGTCTCCTTTAGCGAGGCGATGTAATCCGTGATATATTTCGAGGTCATCGGATCAAGTCCTGATGCCGGTTCGTCATATATCAGCACATCAGGATTATTGATAAGCGATCGTGCGATCGCAACCTTGCGGCGCATACCCTTGGACAGGTCGCCTATCTTTTTCCCTTCGAAATTTAGGGAAAGATCGAACAAAAGACCATTTATCCGCCTTCTTGCTGTTTTTTTGTCAACACTATAAAGTTCTGCAAAGAACATAAGGTAATCATCAACCATCATGCTCTCATAAAGAGGAGATTCTTCGGGCAGGAATCCAAGAAATAATTTTATCTTAACAGGTTCTTCTTCAAGGTCAAGTCCATTGATCATAATAGTTCCTGCACTGGGCCGTATGAGGCCACTTACCATCTTAAGAGTAGTGGTCTTTCCGGCACCATTCGGGCCGACAATACCGAATATCTCTCCCTTGTTGACAGAAAAATTCAGACCATCAACAGCCGTGAATTCCCCGTACTCTTTTCGTAATCCCACTACTTCGATCATAATAATTAATCATTTAACAATAGTTATTATGATTTATAACATTGATGAATAGCAAGAAAAAATTTAAATGAAAAACGTGGTATTTGTATAGATGGGATCTCTTTATCTGAAATAATAAACAATATGACTCTGAATAAGAAAGAGCGATTATATTGCCAGTGCTTTTAGAGCGGCGTGGTGTGGCTTCATCCTTGAAGGTATTTATGAATGTATCCTCAAGAATATCAGGTTGGGAAAGCACATTTTCACAGTATCAGCATTTAGCAACATTCTCCTGATCTTTCATTACAATGATCTTGCATGCATATTTTGTTATCACACTCATGCTGTCATTTATCAAGATTATTGTTTTGCAGAGCCTGGAAATTCGAAGGTTTGCATTATATATACACCATAATAATAATAATAATAATAATAATATATTTCATCATTATAATGATATTAATATTAGGATAATATTATATACAATAGTATTGTAACGATTGAAAATTGATAACTGGTTACAATAATAAGTAAATTTATTGGAGATAAAAATATGAATTAGATACATTTTCCCAGAATATTTATTTTGTCTATATTAATTCTAAGTATGCTTGCTATACCTGCTTTTGCAGCAGACATTTATGTCAACCAAACCCACTGGTGGGACGACGGAGGCGTATTAAATTCAAGCATAACGCCTATACAGGCAGCGATTAATAACGCCAGCAATAGTAATACTACCAGTCGTTCATACACGGGTCCTGCAGCACCTAAACTCTCGTCGAGCGGCAGCAGTGGTCGTAGAAGTGCCGATGCATTTAATGTCGTGGCCAGCCAGTATAAGTACATCCAGAATGTGAAACAGGGTATTGCACTAAATGTCACCTTTGAGAATACAAGCACGCCTATTACGGGTGTTTCATTCATACCTCTGATCCAGCCTGCACGCCATGTTGAATTCAGGGTACAGGCATTAAAGCAAAGGTCTGCCTCAGTGTCAGTGGATCCACCTGGTAAAGTTTTTATCTACATGAATATCATATGCGATCTTCGCACATCAAAAGAGCTGAAAGATGTCAAATTGCAATTCGTGGTGCCTGATGAGTGGTTCAGTGACAATGGTATCAATCCATCTGAGGTAGCGCTCTACAGGTGGAGCAACGACAAATGGAATCAACTACCAACAACACAAACTAATGAGAATGATTGGATGCCTGATAAGATCAATATGAATGCAAATGGTATGTACTACACAGCACTCACACCTGGATTCTCTACATTTGCAATAAGCACAAAGAGTGTAATAGATGGTGTACAACAGCCTGTAAGTGGGGCAGGAGAATATGGATCTATTAAGGTAGGCGAGGAAGCATCATTCGAAGAAGTTGGAGCACAAGAAAGTGAAAATGAAAAGAAGGAAGAATTGCCGGGCTTTAGTGTATTAACAGCAGTAGGAGGCATAATGTGTCTCGCGTATCTGATGCGTAAACGGGAAGACGAATAATTGTCTCCCAATTTTTTATTTTTTTTTGCTGTGATTATTCTATGAACAGCAACTGTTTTTTTGTTCTTGCAATTAAGGGGCATATACGAACAAATACAAAATAAAAACAAGAAAATGCTCACTTTGTTCGCATTGACTCAAACTATGTGTTTATAAAACATGACACTATAAAACAATTGGACGACCCCCCAACGATCGCCCAAAACACAAATTCAGTCTCACTCTTTCTTCATATGAACATCCACCTGCGGATATGGGATTTCCACGCCTTCCCTCTTGAAAGCCTCGAAAATTCCTTTCGTAAGCTCGCGTTTAGTGACCCAGAGATCTTCAGTATTTACCCATGACCTGAGCTGGAAGTTCACTGACGAATCTGCAAGTTCTGTGGTCACAACAAGGGGTTCGGGATCGCTTAATACCATTGTATGGCCCTTCATAAGGTCCATTGCCACCTGGATTGCCTTGTTCAGATCAGAATTATAACCTACACCAACATTGACATCAACCCTTCTTGTGGGCATTCTAGTATAATTGACAATAGGACTTCCCCATACCAGTTTATTCGGAATGGTGACGAACTTATTATCAGGAGTCAGCAGTTCGGTTGCCAGAATACCGACAGCACTAACAGTACCACTTGAACCATTGACTTCCACGTATTCATCTTTGTCAATCGGTCGAAGGCTGGCAATCCAAACCCCTGCAGATATATTTGAAAGAGAATCCTGCATCCCGAAACCTAAGATCAATCCCAGAACTGCTGAGAGGCTGATCATCATCGAACCAACAGCAAATCCAAGCGCTCCTATGAATGCAAGAATTACTATAACATACAATAGAGCGGTCAGGAACCTTGATAAAAATTCAATAATAAGTTCCGGAAGTTTTGTTTTTTTCAGTCCATTATTGAACATGGAAACAACAATTTTCACTAATATAAATCCTGCAACCAGTACAATGAGTGCAAACAAAACTTGAGACACAGCCACACTCGTATACGGAATGGTCTGCGATAATATACTCAGATCAACCACTTATTAACCTCCTAATTTTAAGTTTAAAATCTAAAATTTTCAATTAATCCTTAATATGATTGACATCATAATAAGTATGATGGCTGGCTGGGTTACGATCGCAAAGTGGGAATTTTTCCGTTCAAAATTGAAATTCGATGCACGTTCCTTGATACTGTTAGCCTTATCTTTGCTATTGTTGATTGGCGCATCATATATGGCGGCACAGACCGGCATGAACATGAATAACGACATGTATCGTGTGACACTGACCAATCCTGCTCTTGAACCGGTACTTGGTATTGACCAGAGGTTCAATGTCATGACCGTTGACGTGAATACGGCAAGTAACATGTATGCAACCGATGCCGACCTTGTGATAATCGACCCGAATGTATTCATGGCGGATACGCAAAAATCAGCGTCCGCTTCTGAAGCATTGAAAAGTACGTTAAAAAACTATCGTGAAGGAGTTCTCACTTCCTACAACGACATCAACAACACCCATCCCGTATGGGTGACAATACATTACCTCGAACGCCCTGAGGCTTTTCAGGTACTTAGCGGTGAGCGCCGGAGGGCATCTGAAGAAGATGGCGCAACCACCCAGTTAAGCCCTGAAGAGATAGAAGCCGCTGCACCCGGAGGTAGAATAGCAGGAGAAATTGGAGCCGGAGCCACACAGAAAAGACCACAGACAGCGCAAGAATTACAGACCATACAGACACGTAACCTGTTCGAAAAACAGACGATTGCAACACCTTCCCATTTTGCACCTCCGATCCCGTTCACAGCGATACTGTACTCATTCTTGTTCATTTTCCCGATATATTTCGTATCCCAATTCTACTCATCCAGTATCATGGATGAACGTACCAACAAAAAGTGTGAACTCGTACTTGTCGCACCACTTCGCGGTGCGGATATCGTGATCGGCAAAACTGTACCCTATCTCCTGGTCACGATGGCGATCATAGCCATTGTCATCGCCTATATCAAGGGACTGCCAACTGACATCGTAACGATCAAAAGCAGTTTGTTGATACTTGCGACCATGTTCCCGATCGTGTTACTGTTCTTCGCATTTTCATTTATCTCCGCAATCCTGTCACGGAGTTTCAAGGAACTCACTTTTGCGATGGTCTTTTTGTCAGTTGTGGTATCAGGATATTTGTTCTTCCCTGCCATGTTCGCAAACGTACATGCCATAAGCACCATCTCCCCGATGACACTTATCGTACTGCTCATTGAAGGCGACACAATCAACATGGGTGAATATATATTCTCAACACTACCTTTTTACTTTGTAGGACTTTCAGTCTTTGTTTTTGGCACCTATATCTTCAGGGAAGAAGACCTGTTTACCCAAAAACCGATAACTCAAAAACTTCTGGACTGTGTCGAGATATTCCTGTCAAACCCTTATGGCTCGGTGTTCCTGCTGAGTATTATCTTCATTCCTTTCGTGTACATGGCTCAGTTGATGCTGATAGTTATGCTCTTTAACTTGCCTTTACCCTACTCGGTCATTGTGATGATAGTTCTTGCTGCACTGATCGAAGAACTTGTAAAATCGATCGGAATATACACCCTTTTCAAAAGAAAAATGGTCGTACTCACTCTGAAAAATGCTGCCACTCTTGCCATACTTGCAGGTGCAGGTTTTTTTGCAGGCGAGAAGTTACTGGTTATCATAACACTGGCTCCGATCGCCACATCGGTTTTCGGTTCTGTCATGACCATGGGTACACTGCTACTCATCCCACTTATGATACACATCATAGGTGTGATGGTTGTATCACTTGGAATGTACGCGATCAATCCCAGATGGTATCTGCCTTTTGTTCTATTTGCAAGTGTCCTGCACGGGTTATACAATCTATTTATCCTGAGGGGGATCCTTTTTGGCTGACCATAGATCCAACATGACGCTGTCGCCCCGCATTGTTGCGCTAATTGCAAAAAAGGAATATCGGGAAGTCATGCATGAGAAGACATTCATTCTTTCGGTATTGATCCAGTTATTCATTGCATCGTTCTCCACATTCCTTGTGATCGGATTGACATCATTCTACGACCCGACAGCCCTTGGTGAACTTGATATGGGAAGTACGAAGATCGCAGTTGTGGGCAACAATGAGAGTGAATTGTACCTGTTGCTGCAGAATAGTGACCTTTCCCCGATCTTGTACAGCGAGTTCTCTGATGCATATACTGCATTCTATGACCGCAAGGTTGATGCTATTTTGATAATCCCTGAAGGACCGCCTGACGGGTACGAGATTTTGGACATTGATATATATCTACCCAGATCGGACTTGAAGGCAACCCTTGTTTCATTACAACTCAAAGAACCGCTTGAGAAGTTTGAGCAGAGTGTGCGTGACATCAGGACAAAACGGGTTTCGGGATATACACCCCTGGATCTCAATATTGTTGAGCGAAAAACAAAAACTTCTTCAACCTATTTTGAGTTCCTGTATGTTGCACTACTTCCACTTCTGGTATTTACTCCTGCCTTCATATCAGGCGGTCTTGTGGTTGATTTTATTACAGAGGAATTCGAGCGCAAAACAATTGACCTTTTGCTGGTATCGCCAATATCGTTGTTCGATGTAATCAGCGGAAAAGTGTTACTCGCCACAATTATCGCACCTGTCCAGGCGTTTGCGTGGGTGATTCTGTTGATGATGAACGGGATTGTGATCCACAATGTTGTTACGATATTGTTGCTTGTTCTGGTAGTTGCAATGATACTTGTCCTTGTCAGTGGCATTATATCTGTAATGTTCAAAGAACGCGGAATGGCACAGTTATTCTATTCACTGATACTGATCTTTCTGTTCATGATCTCATATCTTTTTACAAATTCTCCGATGAACCTTGTTACCCGCCTCTCGATTCAGAGTATCGGAGGTCTGGAAACTATAGTATGGCTTGGTGGATACTCACTTTTGGCTGTGGTTTTGTATGGAGGATTGCTTAAGGTTGTTGAAAGGGAGTGAGTGATGTTTTTGAAATCTTAGTGTCTTGTTTTTAACATCACCCACTCATTTGAATCAATTATCATTGTTATGTTGATAAAATTCGAAAATCTTTATATCATATTTTAGACAATTTAAGTATTAGTGAGAATAGATACCTCCGTGCAGATTGCACCCCCAACTATCTCCGTCAAGATTATTATGATTTAAATGAATGTTTAGAACGAGGTGAAGGTCATAACAGAAGAAAAACCCACAAAGATCGCAGTGGTCAGGTGCGATATAGTATCTGAAGCCTGTCCAGGCGTTGGATGCTTCATGGCGTTCAATAAACGAAAAATGTATTTCAAGGATTACGATGAGAACGCAGAGATGATAGCCTTTTTCACATGCGGCGGATGTTCGGGACGGCGTGTATATCGCCTTGTAAAATCTATCAAGAAAATGGGTGCAGATGTGGTACACCTGAGTTCATGTATGAAGATGGAAGATTATCCAAAGTGCCCGCACATTGATTCGATCAGAAAGACGATCACGGATGCAGGAATAAAAGTTGTTGAAGGTACACATCATTAATGTCAAAGGAGATGGTAAAATGGTTAAGCGTATGATAGTACACATAGATGAGGACAAATGCACAGGATGTGGCAAGTGCGTATCCCCTTGCGCCGAGGGCGCTATCCAGATAATCGATGGCAAGGCAAAGGTTATGTCAGAAGAACTTTGTGACGGCATGGGGTTTTGTATGGGCATATGCCCCGAAGACGCAATAACAATTGAAGAACGCCAGACTGTCGAGTTCAATGCCGAGAAAGCGGAGGCGCACAAAAAGACCACGGATATCTCCATCAAGTGCTTCAGTTGTGGCGAAGGTGAAGATACAAGGTATCTCCTTCCAATGAGGCATGAAATGGAAAGCATTTGGGTTTGCACACGCTGCCTTCCTGCCCTCATTCACGGGTGATATGTTCAATGGGTATCAAGATCGAACTAACCTCGCCGGTCGATAATGTATGTGATTACACATTTGATTTTTACTGGCAGAACCAGCGACTTGACCCCGCTTCAGTAATTCCACATCAGTCGGGCACACAGTTTACGTATTCAGATCTTGTTGATGCCTCAAAGAGCGGCTCGGATATCCACATCAAAGGCAACGTAGGCGCGCGGTTCGCTTACAGTCTTGGTGTTGACATAAAACATCTTGGAGGGAGCGGTAATTTTATACCTGCAGGGCGTGTGTTCGTTGACGGGAACGTCGGTGAAGAAGCCGGCATGGGGATGGTTTCAGGGACACTTTATGTAAGTGGAGACGTGGCAGAGCCCTGGGGCAACATTATTGAAGTTAGATCTGATGTGCAGGGTTACAAGAAGTTCCGTTCGATCACTGATATTTTTTGCAACTGTCTTGACACCGATATACTTGTATCAAATACATTTGATGAAAATGAGCGGCAATTGACACTTGATGATGGGATACTTCGCGGAACACTTGGAGCACGTTGCAATTGTATGGCAAATATCGTTGTCGAAGGTGATACTTACAACGGCACGGGTTTGCTGATGAGACACGGCACGATAATCATCAAAGGAAATAGTGGGATGAACACAGGCGCACACCTTGATGGCGGGACTGTTGTTATGCTTGGCACAGTTGGTGAGTTTGCAGGTGCATATATGAAAGGCGGCTCATTGGTGTTGAGGGATGCAAAAGGATATGTTGGTGCCGGGATGAAAGGCGGTGTGATATACTCTAAAAAGAAGGTCAAAACAAGTCCTCCTGCGGGAAAGTCGAAGATGAAGGGAAATGACAGTACATGGCTTCGCAGTTTACTTGACATCGGGCGCGTGGAATCGATGCTCTATAACAAGTATGAGGTCGAAGAAGAAAAAGAGAAATACGTCACTGTCCACATGCGGGATGGTTCTGTGGTAAAACGGAAAATAGAATGATCATTTGATAATGACTTTAGAATATTATGGAAAATGGAGGTAGATAATATGGGAATAGTAAAAATAATTGAGACAATAGGTTCGTCACCGGACAGCTGGGAAGAGGCATTGAAAAGTGCAGTGAATGATGCATCGGAACTTCCGATCTTCAAATCCAAAAGTAACATCACAAAGGTGAATGTAAAGAATTTCGATGTGGAAGTTGAG
This sequence comes from Methanosarcinaceae archaeon, assembly GCA_023544565.1. Lineage (GTDB taxonomy): Archaea > Halobacteriota > Methanosarcinia > Methanosarcinales > Methanosarcinaceae > Methanovorans. Next base: position 102,764 of record JAMJFS010000001.1, on the reverse strand, counting down.
GACAACAAGGTGATACTCTTTAAGTGCAGGGTTGAGATCCTTCTTGAGTAAGTGTTATGAATGTGAAAACGTTGGTCTTGACTGTGATCGTACTGGTCACAGCAATGACACTGTCGGGCTGTACTGAAAAGCCGCAGCAAATGCCTATAGTATCAGAGACTAACGTTTATCCTGACATTGGTTCTGCATTTAATACCGGCAAGCCCGTTGTTGTTTATTTTAATGAGGCATTTTGTTCAAACTGCAAAGACCAGCAGCCCATAGTCGAATCAATATCCAATACAGTTGGCAACAGGGCGGCTGTTGTGGTAATGGACAGAGCGTTGAATGAGGAATTTGCAGCCAAGTATGGGGTTACTAATGCACCGAATATGATAATATTTGACAGTAACGAGGAATTCGTTAGCAATGGTTATTTGAACAGTGATGAACTGGCTGCTATAATGAGCGAGTTGTGATAAAAACGGTTAACGTTTTGTGCATTTGTATAACTGTGGTAAGATGTCTACATAAATGTAATTGTTTTATTTGAAACTAAAAACAAAACAACCGCTGCAGGCGGCACATTCCCACACCAATGACCCTCGAAAACCATTTATACCAGTCAAATTAATTATAATATATAATTTAAGAATTTTATTAATGACAGAGGGATACGCCGCCTACGGCGGATTGACTCGGCGTTAAAAAGATCTAAACAAATACCGTTTTATCACTAAACTCTTTGTAACCGTAATCACGCTTTTTCAATCGTAATCACGCTTTTTCAATCGTAATCACGCTTTTTCAATCGTTACCCAAAATACACTTCCCTGTCCCTCAGGATTATTTTCAATACCCACATCTCCGCCGTGAAGTTCAACGATCCGCTTGCCAATTGCAAGCCCAAGTCCTGTGCCTTTGATACCCTTTTTATCCACACGCTTAAAGCGCTGGAACAGTTTTGTTTTGTCCTCATCCGCGATCCCAAATCCAAAATCAGTGACCGAAATTCTCCAGTCAGGGTCAGCATCCTGGATATCCAAAATTATCCGGCTGCCCTTGGGGCTATATTTGATAGCATTGGACAACAGGTTTGAGAACACATCCTCGATGATAGGGTTCACATTTGCAAAATATTCACCATCTGCGAGAAACTCGATTGTCATTTCCTTATCTTCTGCCAGTTGTGCAAAATTATCTACAACGTTTTTAAAGATTATGCCAATATCATTGCGCTCAAATTCAAGTTCCTCTGTACTTTCAAGTTTGGCAAACTTCGATGCTGTTTCTATAAGGTCAATAAGTTTTTCGTTATTGTTGTGTACTTTTTTAAGTAGTTCTTTGTTCTTTTCATCGATTTCTTTCGACAACAAAACATCTGTGAATCCACGTACAAGTCCGGCAGGATTGAGCAGGTCATGGCGCAGGATATCTGTAAAGAGGTCTTTTAATTGGTTGGATTTTTCCAGTTGTCCTGAGTATTCCTGAAGTTCTTGTGCCATATTCTGAACCATATCATACGACTGGGCATTGTTAATGGCAATTCCAAACTGGCTCACAATCCGCTGTAAGAACTGTTGTGTATCCTCTGAAACATCTGTCAAGAATCCGATCACGATCGTTCCAAGAAGGTTCTTGCGAAAAACAATTGGAATACTCATTATGGTTTTTGGATTAGCTTCCATAACCCCAAAATCGATATGGTATCTCTCATCTTGTGGTATGTCCTTGATTATCAGTGTTTTGCGCTCAAGTGCAGCCTCTCCCGGAATACCTTCGCCCACCTCAAATTGCGCAGTCAACAACTCTTTTTTTACAGCATGGGTTGCTGCTGTTTTTAACACATTTTCTTCGATATCGTATAGATATATCACCCCAAAAGGTGCATTCAGGTGTTGCACAATTTCATTCAACCCATTTTTAAGCATGATGCTCAGGTCTATAGATGCATTTAGTGTAGTAAGTATCTGATTGTATGAAGATTCTCTCTCCTGTTGTATCTTTAATTCTTCGGTGCGTTCATTAACCTTAACTTCCAGATTCTCGGTGTAGCTCTTTAGTTCTTTTTCAAGCCGTTTATGTTCAGTCATATCACGGGCAACTGCAAAAACACCTTTTACGTATCCGCTTGCATCAGTAAACACGGTTGCATTATATGATACTGGAAATTCTTTACCTGCCCGCGATACCAGCGTGAGTTCATAATCTCGTACCATTTTTTCAGAAAGTGTTTTTATAATCCCCTCATATGCTACTTCAGGATTTGTGAAATATTCTTTAAAAGGAGTTCCAATAAGTTGTTCGCGTAGTCGTCCTGTGATACGTATCATCTGCTCATTCACGTCAGTTATTATGCCATCAGTATCTGTTGTAAGCATTGCATCAATACTGCTTTCGATCAAACCCCTGTTATACCTCTGTGATTCCTTGATCTCCTGTTCCATTTTCTTATATTCAGTTATGTCGCGCGCAACTGCGAAAACACCCTTAACGTTTCCTTCTGCATCAGTAAATACAGTAGCATTGTAAGATACAGGGATCTGTTTACCTGTTTGGGATATCAGTGTGAGTTCATAATCCCTGACCATCTTTTCGGCGAGTGTTTCTTTGATACCTTCATATGCTTCTTCAGGATCTGTAAAATATTCTTTAAAAGGAGTTCCAATGAGCCTTTTCCGTGAATGTCCGGTTATATTCACCATCTGCTCGTTCACGTCAGTGATTATGCCATCAGTATCTGTTGTAAGCATAGGATCGATACTGGCTTCGATAAGTCCACGATTATATCGCTGGATCTCTTCCAATTCTTTGATATGGTCTTCTAACTGTGACATTTTTGTCATATATTCCCCCATATAAATTAGAACATCAATAGAAAAAGGTTTCTATAAATTACAAATGTTCGTCAATTATACACATCAATACAAAAATAGAACATATAAAAAAAAGTTTGGTGGGATAGCGCGGATTTGAACCGCGGTCCAAGCGTCCCAAACGCTCGAGGATGGACCAAGCTACCCTACTATCCCAGAAAGGTACCCTCTGCAATAGGTTTTATTGGATAAAAAGGTTGCGTAACAAAAAAAAGAAATCTCATTTAGTAGAACAGATCGGTACAATAATCATGCACCTGCCCGCTCAAAAGACCACCCTCCAAAACCAACCATAACTACTGCAAAAATAATAATTACAGTCATTGATCGCATGATCGGGATCTCCGATGCTCCGAACAGTGCCCATCTCAAAGCCTCTATACCGTAGGTGAGTGGATTCAGGTGAACCGGTATGCTCAACCACTTCGGAATATTTTCGATCGGATAGAACGCTGTACTCGTCATAAGTACCGGAAATGTGATGAATGTCATCACCATCTGGAATCCTTCATGCGATTCGATCTTTGATGCAAGTGCGATCCCAAGCCCGATAAACCCAAGTCCTGTAAAAAGCATTATCAATATGCTGAACAACTCGCCCCATATCGATACGTATTTGACCCCGATAAAACCGGCAATTATCATTAGCAAAAGACCCTGTATCATTGCTGTTGTTACGCCGCCAAGAGCTTTTCCCAGTGCAGTATAGAACCGGCTGACAGGTGCTATCAATATTTCCTTGAGAAATCCGAACTCGCGGTCCCAGATGATGGATACCCCGCCCATGAGTGATGAGAACAGTATAGACATCCCGATGATGCCAGGTGTCATGTGGTCAATGTAACTGCCGCTTCTAATACTGACGGTTGTGTTTAGTGCAGAGCCCATTATGACCAAAAAGAACAGCGGTGTTGCTACAGCACCGATTATGCGCGATTTTGAACGTTTGAATCGGAGCATCTCACGAAGCCAGAGTGTATAGACTGTCTGAAATGAGTGCTTCCAGCCCTGCTCCATCACTTATCCCCAGCGTTTGAAAAGTTCATTTTTAATTCCCATCTGGTCAAGTGCCCGCCCTGCCATGATATTGACAAGGTCCTCGATGGTTTGTGGTTTTAAGTAAAATCCCGGACTTGCCGGAAGTATGACTGCACCGGCTTGTTGTGCCCGCAGCATGTTCTCAAGATGGATGCGACTGAGCGGCGTCTCTCGCGTCATCAAAATAAGTTTACGTCCTTCTTTGAGGCAAACATCCGCTGACCGTGTCATGAGATTGTCTGAGATGCCGCTTGATATCGATCCTAGCGTCTTCATGCTACATGGTGCGATGATCATACCATCGAATATATGTGATCCACTTGCGATCGATGCAGTGAAATCCTTTTCGCCGTACACTTCTGATGCAAGTTCTTCCACTTCAAGAGGTGAATAATCAGTCTCTATCTGTATGATCTGTTTTGCAGATTTTGATATTATGAGGTGTGTACGGATCTTCATATCAGCAAGAACCTTCAACAACCTGATACCATACTGCACCCCCGATGCACCACTTATCCCAATTACGATTTCCATAAAATACCCTCCATTTTCCCCTTTATATAGTATATATTTTAATAACTATAGCGAATTTATGAACTTATCTGTCATTTGTCTTGAAGCAACAATTATTTTGTCAATTTCATCTTTCGTTATATTGTCTAAATGAATGCCGACTATAAAAACCGTTGCCGTCTTTGTAACTTCACTTATACGTAGCGCGTTTTCCAGTGCGATTCCCTCTTCCCTGTGCCCGGGTGATGTTATTACGGATGCAGACGCGCTCCCATTCTTTTCATCGAACACACCAACAGCAACAGCACCAACGTGTCCCTCCCCGCCGGTCAGTGTGATTACATGATCGTTCCCGATCTGTTTTTGTTCAAGTATCAGTTCTGTCCTGCCAACATTTTGTTTTATCGGCTGCAAAATATCCCTCACACTGTCACATCCTTACAGTTCAGTCAATCGAAATTGCTTTGTGGTTTTTTTCACTTCGAAGATTTCACGTGCAGCCTTACTAACGGAATCGCGGTGTTCTTTTGGGGTGTACACTCCCATTTTCCAATTATCCTTATGTGCCTTCTCAAGAGTTGCAACAATATGTGATGCTTCATCCAGACGCAGCATTTTTCCGTTTAATTTTACAAGCGCTTTCATTTCTGCAATATCTGGAGTTTTTGGTATATCGATCAGCAAGTCTTCCGTCTCGATCCCTGCTATTTCTGCAATCTCAGCTTCCACTCTTTCTATATTACCACGATGACGAAGCACGTTCTCACCTACAGAATCGAAACCGACATACAATGCCCGTTTATACAACCTGCGTTCGTCAAGGCGCTGTGCAAGTTCACCTGCATATCCTTCATCTGCACGGAGGGTCTCAAACAGTCTTGCGTCATTCATTTTGCCAAGTTCGAATGGATCAAGCGTCTTGTTCTTGATCAGGTATTCTATCGCTCGTGTGCACATTGTCTCTGCGATCCTTGAGACGTGATGATAATAAACGGAAGGGTGCATTAAAAAACGTGATACCAGCAATGATTCGGCAGCTTTTAACCCTCCTTGTGTGACTACGAGTTTGTTTTCGTAGAACTGCATTTCATGTATCAGTCGAACATGGTCCACAAGACCAAATGCAACGCCTGTGTAGTGCGCATCCCTGACAAGATAATCCATACGGTCAACATCGATCTCGCTGCTCAATATCTGCCCGATGGCAGTATCACCTTTGATATGTTTTGCGATATTTGAGGGACTGAGGTCGTGCTCTTGCAGTATTTCCGAGATCTCACCTCTGTTGATGATGTTTTTAACATCATCATGCTTTCTTCTTGTGTAATGGTTGATGATGCCTTCTGTGACATGTGAGAGCGGACCGTGTCCGATATCATGCAAAAGTGCAGCGGCGCGAAGTTCGTTCTTTTGGTTTGTTGTCACAGAATCGAGCTGTGATGTTAGAACGGTAGCAAGGTGCATTACGCCGATGGAATGTTCAAAACGGGTGTGGTTGGCTCCGGGATATACGAGGTTCGAGAGTCCAAGTTGATTAATACGGCGCAAGCGCTGCATGGATGGGGTATCGATGAGTGATAATGCAATTTTGTCCAGTTCGATGTAACCGTGTACAGGGTCGCGAATGACTTTCATGTGCTTTTAAATGGGGTTTATGGTATAATGGTGTTGCTATAATCGGCATAACTTTCAATTAGATCGATGCGTTACGACATGTACTCAATGAATACTCCCGGCTCCTTTTCCGTTTTACTCCAATCCAAAGATTCCACGCGCAGCCAACACGCCAGTCGCCGCTGCGTTGACGATATCCCTTGAAAGCCCTGTGCCGTCGCCTGCTGCGAACAGGTTCTTGACACTCGTCTCCATACTGCGGTCAACCTGTACTTCCATCGCATAGAACTTGATCTCGGGTGCGTACAACAAAGTAGAATCGGATGCAACACCAGGTATTATTTGGTTTAGCGTCTCCAGCCCTTCAATAATATCCATCACAATACGATGAGGCATAGCCATAGAAATATCACCGGGAGTCACATCCTTAAGCGTATTTACCACCGAATTTCGGGCAATTCGTTTATCTGTCGAACGCCTGCCGCGCCGAAGGTCACCCATCCTCTGGAGAACCGGTTTTCCGCCCCCTATTGTTGTAGCCAGTTTTGCCACAGACCGTGCATATCTGGTCGTATTTTCGATAGGGTGGGTAAGTTCAACATGTACAAGGAACGCGAAATTTGTATTCTCAGATGCCTTATTGCGCATCGAATGACCATTCGTTGCTATAAAACCATCATACTCTTCCTTCACAACGAACCCGTGTTCATTCGTACAGAACGTCCTGACGAAATCATCATACCTGCGCGTCTGGATATGAAACTTGGGGTCGCGGTTGATATTTGTCACAGGGTCCATAATGATTGCAGGCACCTCTACCCGCACACCAATATCTATCCCGCCGTACTTTGCTTTAATCGAATGCCGGTTCACAAGTTCATTGACCCATTCACCACCAATTCTGCCAGGGGCAAGTATCGTATACTTTGACCTGATCTCTCGTCCATCTGCAAGCACAACTCCACAACAGGTTCCATCCTTAACGACAAGGTCATCCACCTTGAGATTCAGTAAAAACTCGATCCCCCTCGCATCCAGATCATGCTTGAAATTACCGATCACGGTCGGCGCATTGTCAGAACCGATATGACGCTGTTTGATATCTAAAAATCTCGCACCGACAGATGCTGCTCTGCGTTTCAATTCCTCTATATCACTGTTTTTGGGATGGGATGCTTCCGTTGGTGCCCCATAATGCAGGAAAATATCATCCACATAATTGACGAGTTCCCATGCATAATCCTTGTCCCCGGTAAGTTTTTCAAGATCGCCTCCAATATCAGGTCGTAGATTTAATGTACCATCCGAAAATGTCCCTGCTCCCCCCACACCGCACATGATGTCGCAAGGCGCACAATGTGTACATAGATTGACTGACTCCATTGGACAATGCCTTTTTTCGATATCCCTGCCGCCATCGATAACCAGAATTGAAAGATCGTGACCTGCCAGTTCATTTGCGGCAAACATGCCTGCCTGGCCCGCTCCAATGATGACTACATCGTACTCATCTTTCTGAATTTGTTCCCTTACGTCCATACTTACACCTATAGGTACACCTCATGACAATGCGATGCAATTACATCGGTCACATTTAATTACAATTATAATTGTAATTATAAAATGGGTACTCTTAGGATAAAATCTTATCCAGTTGTCCAAGTGACACGCCGAGTTTAATCTCCTGCGCGATCCTTCGACCGGTAGACAGATTCTCCTCTATATAATCAGAATATGGCGAGCCTGATGGATAGAGATTGGTACCTGCAACGATACGCGCAGAGATCTCAAATACCTTGATCTGAAGGGTATCTGTAACCACAGTCTCAAGACAGAACGGACCGATCATACCGCCAAATCTTCCAAGCGACCCTTCAACCACCCTCTCTCCAAGTGAAAAAATAAGCGGAAGCAGTGATTCTCTTGCAACAAGCGGCACATTTCCTGTAACAACATACGTCGGGTGAATACCTGCGCCTTCAAGTTCACGTGGAGACCCAAGCCGGAATATCTCATCAGCATTGGATTCAACACGCCTGTCCATGCTATGCAGTTCAAGTGTTCCTTCGCTTAACTGATAGCCCTCTGTTCTTATTGGTGAATAAAAGAAATGGAAATAATATCTTGTACCAACTATAAACTCCTGCATCGAGTATTTTTCATTTGGGTTGATATTCTCTTTGAAATCCTCATAGTTCTTTGCAACAAAGAAACCGCGTCCACCTTTTGCACCATGATATTTCACCATCACAGGACCCACAATGTCCTTTGGGTCCTGGATCTCCTTTGGCATGTGGATCCCGGCATTTTCCAACCATTGTCGTTCCATATCCCGATCGGATTCCCACTCAAGAACTGCCCTATTTCCAAACGTAGGTATCGCAAGTTCTGTGAAATTGTCCGTACCCATATACTCCACAAACGACCCATGAGGTATAATGATAGCGTTCTTCGCAACAAGTTCATCAACGATATTTGGAATATCGTCATAACTGTCAACAATAATAAACTCATCCGGTTTTGCCAATGGGAATGCATCGTAAAAACGCGGAGGACTTTTCAAGCAAATCCCGATCGTTCTAAGACCTTCCTTGCGCGCCCCATCGAATATCTGAAGGCTTGAGTGTGAACACACCGTTGCAATAGCCAGATTATCAGTATCATAGTTTTTAAGGATGTCCGAGATTTGCTCTTTAGTTATCATTATTTTTGCCCCAAAATTTTATATTATATTGTACTATTTGATATTTAAGGTTACGGAATCACTTTTTAAAATACATTTCCAAGCAAATACACTGGTATGTACAGAAGGATTGTGTGGGTTAAAACTAAATCCAACACAACAACACGCCGCCTCTCGGCGCGTTCCCATAAGATACAGATCTTATAGTTGATTATCAATTGCTTATATTTGATTATTAATTACATCATTGTTAACAAATATATTCATAAAATTGTTTAATTTACGCCATCGTACACACAAATAACAACAATATAGCGTTACAGGAATGCGCGCGCTTTGCGCGGTGGCAGCATCATTTTTTAAATCATTTGAACTTCTGTATCTCTTAACTGCCATTTACAAAACCAATAACTTCAAATCGATTTGAACTTTACACAAATATTATTAATCACCGGCGCCATATTTTGTTGTATGCAAAACAACGATAATGATGGTAACAATTATAACGATAATGGCAACGGAAATCACGATGAGAATACCGAAAAAGTGTTGATCCTGCCACTTAACGCAGATTCGAAGAAGATAACGCAGACACTCTCAAACGATACTGCGCTTAAGATACTCGAACTTCTTGCGCAAAAACCAATGTCTTCAACTGCAATCGCAGATGAAATGGGGTTGGCTCTGACAACGATAAAGTACAATCTGGATGCCCTCATAGAATGCGATCTCATAAAGGTCAATAAGACCAGATGGAGTAAAAAAGGGAGAGAGATCAAGATATATGAGCCGGTTCAGAAATTGATAGTCGTAATGCCTGGCGGCGGTAAATCAGATAAAGCATCCATAATCAGCATGCTGCAAAAATATCTGGGTATGATCGGAGCGGCTATTTTTGCATCCTTTGGTATCGAATACCTGTCAAAACTTACAGGTGCCGGCACGAATATTCAGGCAGTTTCAGATATGGCTGAATCCGCCGGAATGGTTGATGAAATGTCAGTTGCGCAGGAGGCTGGGGAACTTGCAGTAATGCAATTAAATGATTCACTCTACGGAAGCGCACCTGTTGCAGAGGCGCTGATGAATGATACTGCACAAATTAGTGGAAATGCGTCCATGGAGGCTGCACCAATGCTGACTTATTCTTCTGCTGAAATGGAAATTGCTGCAAAAGGCATGGAACCTGTTGCAACCGTAGCGACAGAAGCAATAAATCAGGGTCTTGCATCTCATATAGGATTGTGGTTCTTTTTAGGGTGTATGTTCGTGATCCTTATCTTATTGATACGGGAACTATATTATAGAAAAAAATCAATATGAGATGATAATATAGAAGGAAATCACATGAGAGTTGCATTAAAACTTGCATATATCGGAACTAATTACCACGGTTCCCAGGTCCAGTCAAATGATCCGACCATTGAAGGCAAGATTTTTGAAGCCTTGAAGGAACTTGGTATCATAGATACTCCAAAACAGGCAAACTTCAAAAGTGCAGGACGAACAGATGCCGGAGTTCATGCACTTGGACAGGTTGTGGCATTCAACACCGACAAACCCGAGCTTGCAATTCCGCGTGTGATAAATTCAAAACTCCCAAACTCAATATGGGCATGGGCACATGCACACGTGTCCGATGATTTCAATCCACTATACCATGCTGTGAGCCGTACTTACAGGTATATCATGAGCGGAGAGCAGTACGACATTTCAAAGATCAGGACTGCATCAAAACTGCTTATCGGCACGCATGATTTTGCAAATTTCTGTACAACCGATGGTAACAAAAGTACATTGCGCAATGTAATGCGCATTGATGTCAGGGTCAGCGGAGCACTGACAAAAATAGATGTTCAGGCAAATAGTTTCCTCTGGAATATGGTGCGTAAGTTCGTCACTGCGCTTACGATGGTGGGAAGCGGAGTTCGCGATATTGAATGGCTGGAACAGATGCTAAATCCCGAATTATATGAAGAGGGATTAGAACCAGCAGCAGCATACGGATTAACATTAACAAAAGTCGACTATACACAGCCCATTGAGTGGATAGAGGATAGTTATTCAATACGCAGGGCGCATGAGCACATACATGAGCATCTGATCCGGCACAGGGTTATGGCTGAAGTGCTGGAAGGTCTGGTTCCGCAGGATTAGGGAAAACCGAACTCATTTTTTTAATTCATTCTCTCATCATTCCTTAAACAAAACCAAAATTCTCCGTGTAAGGCTCTTATGAACCTTCTGGAGATATGTCTCCGCCACCACAAAACCGGCATCGCGGACAAAACCTTCCACAGGCTGCTCGGACACCACGACAGCGATTTTCCCGCTCTTGAGCACACGGTACATCTCAGCAAAGGAATGCGCGTACAGGTGATCAAGCGACTCCGCTCTTATCGTAGCCGAACGGCCATACGGCGGATCGGTCACGATCGCATCCACACATCCATCCACAAGTGGAACCCTGCATGCATCGCCTACAAAAAGTGAATAGTCGGGCAAGAACGCTTCAAGGTTCATCTTCGCACCGCCTATGATCTTTTATTTTACAAATACTCTTAGTAAATTCATGTAGATAATATGAGTTCGGATTGAATAATTTTCACAGGACAGTGTTCATTTTTTTACGAAAGAAGTAATATGTTATTGGTTTTCGGTGTGTAAAAAAGCAATTCTTATTGTTCCATCACTTTGGTTATTTGATCGTACATATTACGAATGAACCAGTGAAATAATGGGGAAATATATTTTTAATATTGAGGATATAAACTATTCCAGAAAATGTTTAATCATAATCGATTATAATTATAATTATAATTAAAAAAAGGGGTCACAGGATATGAATGTGAATGTAAAAGTAGTAATGAATGAAATCAGGCAATTATCATTTGAAGATAGAACTGATATCATAGGATGGATACTTAGATCAATCGAAGAAGAATGTCAAAACGTAAGTAAGAAAGATATTCTAAAATATAGCGGTCTCTTGAAAAGTAAACAGGATGGTTTGATATTTGAGAGAGAGATAAGAAATGAGTGGGAAAGATAGGTATCTTATTGATACGAATATTTTGATTTACTTTTTGGAAGGGGAAAAGCAAGCACTAGCTCTTTTTGAGAGAATACTAGATGACGAAATTTATATTTCACTGATAAATAAAATTGAAGTTCTATCATTTCCAGACATATCTAAAAAAGAGGAAAAATCAATCCGTATGTTTTTATCAAGTTTCATTACACTTGAGATTGACAATACGATAGCAGAAGAAGCGATCAGAATAAGGAAAAATTACAAGTTAAAACTACCGGACGCACTTATTTGTGCAACATCGATAATAAAAGATACAATTTTGGTTTCAAGGAATGAGAAGGACTTCCTCAAAGTAAAAGGACTCAAGTTTTTGAATCCATACCAGGCAGAAATGAAATGATTCAACAATAATATTAACGAATTGATATAAATCCTAAACTGGCTATGGTACGGATGCAGGAACTCTATGAAAAAAAAGACTTTTGAATTTATTATTAAATAGGGAATTGTTGCATAGTTTTTCAAACCATAAGATAATAAAAACCCCACCCTATTATTCAATCACTTTGATTATTTGATCGTACATATTACGAATTTTGTCTTCAACAAAACGTTTGTCGTTTTTGATTGTTTCACCATCATCTAACACAGATTTTGATCTTGCGATTGAAGCTTTTTTCCTGTTTAGTGAATCGAAATAAAGACATCGTAATCCAAGAGCATCTTGTATTTCTATGAGTTCATCTCTTGATACCACAAGAGTAAAAGTTTCTTGTTTATCTTTATTTATTTCCATTAAAATCACTTCTCATGGTAATATTTAGATACTTTCTAAAAATATCGGATGATGTATAAATAGCAAACGTTGTCATCTTACGTAAATCCACTTTTCAGATAAAAAATAGATGGAATATCAGGAACTATAATTCGGCAAAACCCTATCAAACGCTTAATTACAAAATCAATTGCACCCCAGATCATTCCTTAAACAAAACCAAAATTCTCCGTGTAAGGCTCTTATGAACCTTCTGGAGATATGTCTCCGCCACCACAAAACCGGCATCGCGGACAAAACCTTCCACAGGCTGCTCGGACACCACGACAGCGATTTTCCCGCTCTTGAGCACACGGTACATCTCAGCAAAGGAATGCGCGTACAGGTGATCAAGCGACTCCGCTCTTATCGTAGCCGAACGGCCATACGGCGGATCGGTCACGATCGCATCCACACATCCATCCACAAGTGGAACCCTGCATGCATCGCCTACAAAAAGTGAATAGTCGGGCAAGAACGCTTCAAGGTTCATCTTCGCACCGCCTATGATCTTTCCCTGCACATCCAAACCGATAACATCTGCCCCGACAAGTCCGGCTTCTACAAGTATCCCTGCAGTTCCGCAGAACGGGTCAAAAAAAAGATCACCCTCTCCGGCTTTTGAAAAGTTCACAAGTGCGCGTGCCATTCTAGGCATTAGAACCCCCGGATAGAAGAACGGTTTTTTCTGTGGCGACCGTACCTCATATGCACTGCGGTCAATTGATGCAACGATCGAGCCGAACACACACCGCTCGGTCAGGATGAGGCGAAACTCAACATCAGGGTTTTTCATATCTGCACTGTACCCTTTTCTGTAAATGCTGCCTCCAACCCTGCCTTCAAGATTCGCACCATTGATACGAGTATTGTGCTGTATCCGTTTGGCACGGACAACATAGGTCTCGCCTGCAACGATATGTTTACCGACATCAAACTTTTCAGCCATCTCGATAATTGTATCAATATCAGTGTCGCATATTTTTGCGACCTTTACTATATGATGGGAAAATGCCAAACGCTCTGCAACCCATTCCATTTTTTTATCAATAATATCGGCGCTGCAATTAGTGCTATCAATTTCATCAATGCCACCAATACCACAAATGCCATCGATATCCACAACAAGACACTGATCGAAAAACGCATGCTCACTGTACACTGCACCCGCAATGTCAAGACATGCAAGAACCTCTGCACGCGGCAATTCTCCGTGCTCTCCTGATAACTCAAAAGCGTATAACATCAGAACAGGTCAATGAAAAAAAACTAGAACATGCGCTCAAGGGCATCTCTGGCAGTCATCTTGATATCTATGCCAAGATCTGTCGCTGCCTGTGTTGCACCAACAACCTGTGCATCCAGAACATCCTCAAAAGTGTTGACACCCCTCACCTGAACTGCAACATCGCCAAGTGTATCTGCCATATCAATATCAAGGTAGCCGCACATAACAAAACCCTTCTCTGCTTTTATTACAAGAAGCGGAGCGTTTTGCATCTCAAACTTCAGGCCGAGTGCAGTGCCATTCTCAAGTTTTATCTGTTCTATGATCATATCTTCAAATTCCATTTCAATTTAAATTAACGTTTTGGGTCGAAACCAAGCCATTTGAGAATTTCATCGACAGGATTATACGGCAATTGAGGTACTGGCTTATCCTCTGGTGCATCCGGTGTAGATGTTAAATTACCATTGGGTTTCGGTGCAGATGTCTTAAATGTCGCATTTTCAGCATAACCGACAGTGACCTCGCCCTCAAAACCAACTGTACCTGTGAGTGTTGCTATACTATCGTGTACAATTATTGTAGTATTATCGATCCCCTTTGTGGATGTAACTTCAATTCCTGCAGGAAACGTAACTGTCATATTGGTTTCAGGCTCAGCAAGAAACCAGATGTTTGTACCAAGTTCTGTCAGTGTTCGGTCAAAAGAATACGTGACTTTGTAATAATTGATAACCTCCCCGCGTTCGTACACTTTCCCTAGCACATCTTCGGACAAAGACGAATCGATCTCTTGCAAATGCACATTACTGGACGAATCATTTATTCTGACATCCATATCTTTCATGATAGAATCGTAAAATGATTTTCTTGTAATGGAATCCACCTTTAATAATTCCCATGCACTGACATAGCCATCATCATTCCCGATATCGGAATCGATGTAACTCTTATAGAATACAAAATTCTCTTCAGTGTACTGTTCCGTATATCCCCATGTCATACCATGTGTATCCACTGTGATATTATTCTCCCAGTTAAAACCTGCACATGCTGGTGTTGCTGTAAGCGATAAGACGATCACAGCCGCTATTAAACAAATGATATGCACGGATCTCATAATTCACATATTCCCGATTGATTATTTAGTAAGGATCTCACAACCATCATCTGTTACAATGACCGTATGTTCAGCCTGGGATACTAGTCCGCCTTCCACTTCTTTTAGCACCGGGTATGATGTCACAATACCTGCTTTTTCAAGTTGTATCAATGCAAAATCGAGTTTTTCGGGTTCCAGCCACCTCTTTGCAAATGGCAGTGTCTTGTACTGCTCCATCTGTTTCAGAAGTTTTCTTGCCGCAGGCAATCTAACCGGCCTGTTTCCAATAACATGATATATTTCTGCCCATGAACCATCTGATACCTTTCCGGCACCATCTGTTGCAAAGGGTTCGATAGCAATGATATCTCCTTCACTGAGTATAACCCCGTGATCAATGTGCCTGTTAGGGATACTTGGAGGAGCATGTGCGTAATACTGTGCAAGTCCATGTCCGGTCAGGTTTGATATCGGTTTAAGACCATATCCTGTGATGGTATCTTCAATAATTGCCCCGATCTCTTTTGTATCTATTCCGCTCTTGATGATGTCGACAGCTGCATAAAGTGCATCTTCCGAGGCTTTCACGATATCGGGATTTCCTGAGAGGTCAATGGTCAGGGCGGCATCTGCGATATAACCGTCCACATGAACCCCAAGGTCCATTTTTATCATATCTTTTCCAAACACGGACTCATCACCGGCAGATGGAGTTGCATGTGCCGCTTCATCGTTGCGTGAGAGATTGCATGGAAATGCAGGCTGACCGCCAAGTTCAATACTCCTCTGCTCAACGAAATTTGCAACATCAAGAATTCTGGCACCGATCTTTATCTTGTCCTTTGCTTCTTCCTTTACCTGCGATAGTATCTTTCCGGCAGTTCTGTATTTTCCAATGATCTCCTCGATTTCCTGAACTTTATCTGTCATGTGTTACCTCGTAATTATAAGTTGTAAGTTATAAGTTATAAGTTGTAAGTTATAAGTTGTAAGTTATAAGTTGTAAGTTATAAATTGTAAGTTATAAGTTATAAGTTGTAAGTTATAAATTGTAAAATAATCCTTAATTATTGTATCAAACCTATACTACAAATTCCTTTTCAAATTTGGTCAGATTCTTGTATCCATCTTTTGTGACAACGACCAGATCTTCAATACGAATTCCCCCCAACTCAGGATCATATAATCCCGGCTCGATAGTAATGACGTTGCCCTCCTCCAGTACAGAATCGTTATCCCCAACATTTGGATGTTCATGTATGTCAAGACCGACACCATGCCCTGTGGAGTGTATGAACCCAACTTTTGAATCGTTCCGAATGGTATCGTATCCCAATTCTTCAAATGTATCACAAACCGCATTGTGTATGTCGCTACAATGAACGCCAGGTTTGATTAATTTAAATGCTGCATCTTGTGCCGCAATAACTGCAACATACATGTTGCCCAGTTCTTTGGAAGACTTCCCTTTGAGCACTGTGCGGCTCATGTCCGCATAATATCTGCTCTTTTTGTTCCGCGGGAAAATATCGATAACTATTGGCTCATTTGCCATAATCGTGCCCTCTCCTTCCCAGTGAGGATTTGCAGATTTTTTACCGCAGGCAACGATCGTGCTATCTGCCTCACATCCCATGTAAAGGAGTGTATGTTCGATCTCTGCACGTACATGTTCAGATGTAAGGTTGTATCCGTTGTGATACAGGACATTATCTGTCACAATGGCGTTCTTTATCATATCAATTGCAGACTGCATTGCTGTTTCACATGCATCCTGAACAGATGTGATGTGTTCGATCTCAGATTTATCCTTTTTCATCCGCATCTCACGCAATGGGCTTTTGATGGGCATGACCGTAAAACCCTCTTCTTTGAGAGATTGTGCAGTAAATAGCGGAAAATGCCGGGGTACTGCTATCTTCCTGATGTCTTCCTTTTGCAACAGTTCTGCAAGAGCGTCAACATACCCAAGCGCAGGGTCGCCTCTTGCTTTCACTTTTGATTTGTAGTCATATTCATTTGTTGTTTGTATGTCAGATATCCGCGATTCCATTTCTGCGCGCCCGCGCTCCATTTCTGATAGCAGGAGAATCTCATTGCCATCTTTGGTTTGCAGATATGTGAAGGGATCGGATGCAAAGAACTCTGTTGCATAATACATATCAGCATCATGCGAATCACCGATCATCAGGAATGCGTCTGCTTTGTTCTTGATTATCGATGAGGCGATATCAAGGGTTTTTTGAGGTTGCGTCATGGAATTTGATTTGTTGTTTATAGTACAAATCAGTTATCGATGTAGAAATCTCCAAATGGGAAAATATATGATTGTTTAAAGACATATAAAGTGCATATAACTAAGTGACCAAAATCATGAACGCAATAACATCAGCACAGATGAATGCAATTGATGCAAACTGCGAGTACTTAGGCCTGAGCCGCCTGCAACTTATGGAAAATGCAGGTGCTGCGATCGCACACGCAGTCATTGACAAAATAGGTGGCGGGCAGAAAAGTAACGTTATACTCATTGCAGGCAGGGGTAACAACGGAGGCGATGCCTTTGTTGCGGCTCGCCATCTCGCGTCCGGACTAAACATTCGACCAAAGGTAATCCTGCTCGGTCATGCATTCCAGATAAGAACAGAAGAAGCACGCCGGAATTTTGACGCTCTCAAGCACAGCGATGTTGATATTTTAGAGGTCACAGAAACGACAGGACTTTTGCAATCAAATTGGCTCAAGGATGCTGACATCATTGTGGATGCCATATTCGGAACCGGCATCAAAGGAAAGATACGGGAGCCAGAATCTACCGCAATTGATCTCATAAACGATTCCGGGGTATATGTTATTGCAGTGGATGTACCGTCGGGTTTCAGTCCGGATGGTGTGCCATTCGACAAGTCCGTACGGGCGGATGTAACACTCACATTCCACAAAATGAAAACAGGACTGACAACACCGGATGCAAATACTTACGTTGGCGATGTCAGGGTTGTTGACATAGGAGTCTGCGACGATGCCGAAAAATATGTCGGCATTGGTAATATTCAAAATCTTAACTCCCGCAGTACAGAAAGTCACAAAGGCAATTCAGGCAGGGTCCTGGTAATAGGCGGCGGCGCGTATTCCGGCGCACCCGCACTTGCAGCACTTGCAGCACTTCGAACTGGCGCTGATATTGTCACGCTTGCCGTCCCAAAGAGCGTGTCTGACATTGTAGCGTCATTTTCACCAAACCTGATCGTCCGCGCACTCTCATCTGCTGTTCTTTGCCCCGAAGATATACCACAGGTACTGGAATTGATCGGATCGCATGACGTTGTTGTCATAGGGATGGGACTCGGCAGGGATGAAAGAACAAAAACAGCGATCTCAGAGATAATCCCGCATTGCAGGAAGGTTGTGGTCGATGCCGATGCACTTCATGGTTTGACATTGCCGCCAGCCGCCGAATGTGAGATGATAATAACACCCCACGCGGGGGAGTTTGCACAGATGCGTGGCACTGAAACTCCGTTCGAAACCGACGCGCGTGTTAAAGCAGTCATGGAATTTTCAAAACAGAACGGGGTAGTTACATTACTTAAAGGGAACACTGATGTGATATCTGACGGCGAGTCGGTAATATTGAACAGGACCGGCAATCCGGGTATGACGGTAGGTGGAACCGGGGATGTGCTGGCAGGTATTGTAGGCTCGCTTTTTACAGTAAATCCTGCAACGGATGCAGCATCTTGCGGTGCGTTCATAAACGGCGCGGCGGGGGATATTGCATTTGAAGTGAGGAAGTTTGGGCTGCTTGCTACTGATGTTATTGATAACATAACTAAAGTAATGAAATAGGGGAGTGTAAATAATGGACAAGAATAAAGATAAGGACAAAAATCGTGAGATCAGTGTTGATATCGAACGGAACAGGTTGCGTGTATTAATAAGCCACGGAGAAGACAGGGAAGTTGTCAAGTTGACACTTGATGAAGCCCGTACCCTAGTTGGGAAGATAGACGGCGCACTGGAAGATTATGACCAGAGAAAACACCAGCGTATCGATTGATAATTGGTATGTAATTAGTATGTTGTAGTGTATTATAGTATTTTGATATTATCAGGTGATCTATTGACAAAAGAGTTTACACATATTGTCGGTGACCGTGTTCGGATGGTTGATATAAGCGAAAAGGGCGACGTTGTAAGACGTGCAGTCGCATCAGGTGAGATCATGCTCACAAAGGATACGATCGAAAAGATACGTGCCGGCGATGTTGAAAAAGGAAATGTCCTTGCAACTGCAACAACAGCAGCGATCCTTGCTGTAAAAAATACACCGCAAACGATCCCGATGTGTCATCAGATCCCGATCACTGGAATCGATGTTGATTTTTCAATCGGGGAGAGTTCCATAACCACAGAAGTAGAGGTCAGGACTGTGGGCAAGACCGGTGTTGAAATGGAAGCATTGACAGGCGTATCCACCGCTTTGCTCACCATCTGGGACATGGTCAAATCTGTGGAAAAAGACGATACCGGAAATTATCCTGACACTATGATAAAGAATATCAGGGTTGTTGAGAAATATAAAGCAACCAAAACCAATGTATTATAAGGGTGTATTACAGTTACACCAGAATTATAGCAAACGAGAAAAACGAGGTATGCAATATTGAAGATCATAGGCGGACCTGCATCACAATTACTGGCATCACGAGTAGCAAGAGAACTGGGCACAAATCCTACTCTTTGCGATTTTAACCGTTTTCCTGATGGTGAGGTCTACACTCGCATTCAGGATGAGCAGTTGGAAGACGTAACAATAATCCAGAGTACGACAACTGATTCTGACCTGGTATATCTTTTAGAGATGATCGATGCATGTGAGGATGCATCCAGCATCAATGTGGTCATTCCCTACATGGCATATGCGAGACAGGATAAGAAGTTCAAGATTGGCGAGCCTATCAGTGCGCGTGCGGTTGCCAGAACTATTAATGCAGATAGAGTTTTCACAGTCAACATACATGAAAAGAGTGTACTTGATCATTTTAGTGCTCCGACGTCCGATCTAGATGCAACCAAACTTCTGGGTTCCCATCTAAAGTCGCTTAACCTGACAGATACTTTGATCTTAGCACCGGATTCCAGTGCTTTACCACTTGCAAAGAGTGCGGCAGCAGATCTTGGGATGGATTGTGACTATCTGGAAAAAACAAGACATAGCGGCGACATGGTCACTATTAAAACAAAGAACCTTGATGTTACCGGCAGGGATGTTGTTCTTATAGACGATATGATCGCAACCGGCGGCACTATGGCAGAATCCATCAGGCTCCTGCGGGATCAGGGTGCAAAGGATGTGTATATTGCATGTGTCCATCCGGTTCTAACACGAAATGCTGTTATCAGGCTTTTTAATGCAGGCGTGCACGATATATTTGCAACAGATACAATTGAGAAAGCGCAGAGTTGTGTGAGTGTTGCTCCACTGATTGCAGATGCGGTTAGGAATTTGTAGTATTATCAACATACAAAATCATAATAAAAAGTTATAAGAGGTCCTATCATGCCAATACCTGAATTATGCCCACTTGATGGAAAATCCGGATGCAAGGCCAGTGGATGCCATTTGTATCACGTGGATTGGCGTTCCGGTGAAATAAATTGCTCGATTGGATATCGTGCAATCCAAAAACCATTGGCTAAAACAGATCAAGTGCTGGATACATATGCACAAAATACGAGCGTGCGTCTTGGGAGGGATATCCCCATTACAGCGCAAATTCGACCGTTAGTGCGAAATGTGGAAGGAACCATCAGAGATGAACCTGTAGTAAGTCAGACATTTTACAAATCCGAAGCCATTATTGAAAAGGTTGTAATATCTGACAGGAATACAACAGTGGTTGATTCAAATAATGTATCTGATGGGGAGACAATCATAAATGCTGATGTCGTTGATACTGATAAAAATAAAAAAAAGAAAGGTAAAAGCATCGATGATGCGATGAAACTCGATTTGCCTGATAATTACGAAGAAGATTTTTGGAGTTAACCGTTTCTTTTCAGCCGGACCTATGTGCTCCGGCTCTATCTCCCAACCCCAACCGTAAATATCAGATTTGCATCCTCAATATTTGTTCCTTCCAGATCTGCACCACTAAGATCCGCAAAGAATATATTAGCACCACTGACATCTGCATTCCTGATATTGGCATCAGTAATATCTGCAAAGAATATATTTGCGCCGTTTAGTTGTGCTCCTTCCATATCAGTATTGCTAAGATCCGCAAAGAATATATTCGCACTATTCAGGTATGCACCGCTCATGTTGGCATGACTTAGATCGACAAAGAACCGATTTGTTCCTTCAAGATGTGTATTTCGAAGATCTGCTCCCTGGTTATCGATCGGAGTCATTTGTATATTGGACTGCGATGCAGGAATCCCACTCCATGCAAGAGTGAGAATCCCACATATCACAGCTATCCCAAATAATATTTGAATAAGATAACCAATCATCGATTCATTGTGACTCAGCAGGACATCCAGACCTAAAAGTATCAATACAACCGGCCAAAAGTGCCACAGTGAACCAAAGAACCCATCCGGAAGTTGTTTGAGATTATTGAGTATCAGGAGTATGCCAAATGTTATCAGGATCAGAGGCCCTGTTATCCCCTGTCTCCCGGTCATTTTATCTTCCTCCACGCTTGATCAGCATCCATAGACCGATCAATATCAATATGAGTGGCCAGAAGAATTTTTCATTGAACCACCAGAACAGGTTAAGTTCATCAAAAAGAAATACAATTCCGAGTAGAATGAGAATTGCACCAAACCATCCTGAACGTTGATGCGACTGCCTGATCTTCTGTTGTCTCGTCGCCGTGGTATCAGATGTATTTTTATCAAGATCTTTAGTGACGTCCTCTACAATGTCTTTTACCTGCTCCGCCATCCCCTGAACGTTTTGTTCAATAGTTTTCGATATTGGAGTATTTTCATCATCTTCCGGTTTGGGCATTATTACCATAAAAATGATGTAGAGCAATATCCCAAAACCATTGATCAATGTAAACACGATAAATGCAAGTCTTACTATAACAGTATCAATTCCGAAATATTCTGCTAAACCGCCACATACACCATCAATTACACGATCGTCCCTACTCTTGGTCAATCGTGTTTTTGTAGAATTGTATGTTTCGCTATTTTCATCCATTAAAACACCTCTTTAAGTTTAAAGTTATAAAACAAACGATACGGGAAAATCAAATTTGATATTATTAATAATTATTGTTGTGAGAAAAATTTAATTCTAAATCTACAACTTTCCCTCAATTGCCTTTCGAATTTTTTCGTTTTCTAATTTACAAAGGGTGTCACCGATCACCAAAGTCGGCAGTTCATCAATTTCCAGACCGTATTCATCAAGCATTTCAGGATATGCGGATATATCGATCAGCCAAAACGAGACACCATATTCTTTTACTATATCGCGCACCATCTTTGTGATCTGTGGACTTGGATCAATTGGGATTACAGCCACACCGCATCCGCAGTTTGTACGTTTGTGTAAGATCGCCTTTAGCAATTTTACTTCAAGTTTCATTAACAACACCCTGCCATTCCATAATATTAAAGAACGTATCTTGAATATATCTTTCTCCAAAAAGAACTCCAAGATCGACCTTTGGAAATAGAGTACTATTTAGAAACAATATTTAGAACCGCTATTCCGTAATATATAAGTGCATCAAGTTAGATTTAATTAAAAGGTGAGTGTAATGAAACATGAACGTGATTTTTCTTGGAATACAAATAAACCAATCTCAAATCACAATGTGGGTAAAATTATTCCAGTACTACCGGAATCATTTAAAGAGGCAATAATAAAAAATGGATCTCATATTGATAAAAACGAGAAGATCGATCAATTGATCAGTGCATTTAAACGCAGACTTTCATATATTATGTCAAAGGAAGAAGAACAGTAAGTCTGAATATTGTATGCACATTTTCATAGTATATATTTTATTATTCCCGCATCTCATGATAAATTCCATTTACTATGAGCGGAAGCATCATTATTGCAAATAATGTTTTTACATCATCCGGCAGGACTTCACTTGCATGACCAACTATCGATGATGCTTCTATTCCCATTTTTATGTAGATGAAATCCAGTAAAAGACCAAAGGCTATGGAAAATATTACGATCGATGCAAGATACAATGCAGCCGAGCGTTTTCCTAAAAATTTAGCAACCATTGTAATCGTTGCTGCGTTGGTCGCAGGACCTGCTAGGAGGAACACGAATGCAGTCCCTGGGCTCATTCCTTTTGCAATAAAGGCTGCGGCAAGCGGTGTGGATGCTGTTGCACAAATGTATAGTGGGATCCCAACAACAAGCATGATGAGCATAGATCCGATCCCACCGCCAAGGTATGATGTTATCATACTCTCGGGTATTGCATAGGATACAATACCTGCAATGACAATTCCGACAATTAGCCACTTTGAGATATCGCCAAGCAGATCTACGTATGCATATTTGATACCACCATAGATGCGCTGTGAAAGACTCTGCCCTTGCGGCGTGGGAATGCCACAAGCGCCGCCGCATGAGCATGAAGTGTTTTCATCATATGATGTTGCAAGGGGTATTGTTTGCAAGGTTGTGAGTACGCTGCTCTTGTCCTTTATCAGCAGGTTATCCAGAATTCCCGCAGATACAGCAGTGACAAACGTTGCAAGAGGGCGGAATATTGTCATTATCGGGTCAAGAAGTGCATAGGTTATTGCAATCGAATCTACCCCTGTTTCGGGTGTAGATATCAGGAATGAAACTGTTGCGCCTCTTGTAGCGCCTCGTTTTTGCAGTGATATCGCAGTTGGCACAACTCCGCATGAACACAGTGGGAGCGGAACTCCGGCAAATGCTGCATTGACAACAGACCTCACTTTTCCGGCTGATGTGCCAAGATAAGCCACGATCTTTTCATCAGGTACAAACGCATGTAAAAGCCCTGCAATACCGAATCCCAAGAACAGATACGGTGCAGCTTCTGCAAAGATGTCCCATGTCGCGCCTGCAATATCAACAATTGAAGTTGTCAATGTGTCGATCAGGGTCATGTGCTGCACTCCGTCACATGCCTGTTGCAAAGATCGATCAGTGTTCTGATATGGTCGTCTGCAAGATAGTATATGGCAAAACGCCCTTGTTTTTCGACTCGAACAAGGTCAAGTTGCCGCAGGGCTCGCAGACTGTGTGAGATTGCAGATTGTGTCACATCAAGGGCACATTCAAGTTCACAAACGCACATCTCTTTTTGGGATAGTAGGAACAGGATCTTAAGACGGGTATCCGATTGGAGCGCCTGGAATATGGCAGATATTTTGTTGATAGTCTGTTCATCAGGAAGGTTCTGTACCATTTGTTTTATTAATGGTTCATCAACACGGATACATGTATCATTCATGAATATATGAACATATTTTCATGTATTAATAATTAGCGTGTTAGAAGGTAAAAAACACATTTGTTTATTTGAAACTAAAACCAATACAATCATCCGCCGCAGGCGGCACGTTCCCTTGCCTGCAAAAAAGTATACAAAAAGATGCATAAAAAAATACATAATATGTAAGACCATATTTAAAACGGTTCAAACATAACCTTTGAAAAAAATAATTTTTAAATGAGTGCAAATTATTCATTAAATTCAAAAACTGGAAACTATTACTTCGTTATATTTGAGTCTACAATTTATTGGTGATGGGGGAATGCGCCGCCTGCGGCGGTTTCGTGTGGTGTGAAAACTAAATATACGATAAGACTGCCAATCCACTTATCCCGCACAGCACAACCCAATCCGCCGACCTCATTTTAAGTTCAAACAGAGAAGTGCGGAAATTTCCCTGATAACACCTGCTCTCCATGGCGATTGCCAATTCATCGGCCGTTTGGAGGGATTCCCTGATCATCGGTGTAATTGTTGTTGATACACCACGAAACATGTTATGCCTGATATCCAGACAGCGTGATATCTGTGCGTAGCGTATCTGGCGGGCGGTGTTCAGAAGTACGGGTACGAAGCGTATTGATAGCGACATCATTGTGGCAATGTCAAATGAAGAGAGTCCAAAACGCTTTAGCGGCAGGGGGCGAAGTAATCGCTCGATGCCATTTGTTATCATAGTTGGGCGGGTGGTTGCGGTGAGCAGGGATGCAAAAAGAATGAGCAGCACGAATCTTGCGGTTATGATCGTTCCGGTTGTGAGACCTTCAAATGTGGGGTGAACCAAACCGATCTGGAATATGGGGGTGCCTTTTGTCAGGAACAGGTGCATCAGGAATATGAATGTGAAAAATATAAGCATGGGTTTGATGGAACGTATGAGTATTCCTGTACTGACACCAGACAAATGTGCAAGTAGTATAAAAAAAATGATGAACACTCCCAAGCAAGGGAATGTGAATGTCTGAAGTACAAGAATGCTTATGACCATCAACGTGACCAGTTTTGTACGCGGGTCAAGTCTGTACAGTATTGAATCGCCATGAATGTAGGATAGGAAAAGTTCATCCATTGCCGGAAGTCTCCGTTTTATTTTTATCACGCACTTGTGTTGCTTTAGTTATCTCCAAAAGTGCATCATCAACTGTAAAAACGTTACCGTTCACATCGAACCCTTTTGCTTTGAGTTTCCTCATAAGACTGGTGACGGCAGGAATGGGCGATTCTACAGATGCCAGATACTCTTTCGGTGTGCCTACAAACTCGATCCTGCCATTGTTCATGGAAATGATCCTGTCTGCAATCGGCAGGATCTCTTCTATTCGCTGCGTGACGTATATAATGGTCTTTCCACTTTGGTGGAGTTGCGCAATTGTATCCAGCACATTGCTCCTTGATTGTGGGTCGAGCATGGATGTTACCTCGTCAAGAACAATGCACTGTGGTTCCATTGCGAGTATGCCTGCAATTGCAGCGCGTTGCATTTGTCCTCCACTCAGTGTTTTTGGTGAATAGGTTTTATATTCCAGCAGATCGACCTCGCGGAGTGACCTATCTACTCGTTCCTGAATCTCATTTTGTGGGAGTGCAAGGTTCTCGGGACCGAATGCAACATCTTCTTCAAGGGTCGTGCCAACGAACTGGGTCTGGGGATTTTGGAACACCATTCCGACAGTCTGTCTGATATTCCAGACATTGGAAGTGTCAGTTGTATCCATTCCAAATACAGAAATAGAACCCGATGTGGGCATAAGGAGTGCATTCAGGTGTCGGACAAGTGTGGTCTTGCCACACCCGTTCTTTCCTATAAGCGCTACAAATTCGCCTTTTTCGATGGAAAGATCTACACCATCAAGTGCGAGGGTTCTATCGGGATATGTGTAACTTAAGTTATTGATCCGGATCATAATGTTTTAATTATATTTCAAATTTCGATGCGATGTAAGCGGCTGCTGCAATTTTCAGGAAATCACCGATGAGGAATGGGAGCATACCCCCGCCAATCGCTTGCATGGGGGTCAGATTTGCAACGATTACCAGTTGTGTGATACCAAACAGGTATATTGCGCCAAGCCCGATGGTCATGAAAACAGCATTTAGCAGGATATTCGAGGTGCCTGTTCTGTCTGCTAGAATGCCGATGATAAAAGTTGCTGCCACAAAGCCGATCAGGTATCCGCCTGTGGGTCCAAATAATACTCCAAGTCCTGACGAACCGCCTGCAAATACTGGAATTCCTACAATTCCAAGAAGCAGATATACGACCATGCTTATTGTTCCCCATTTGCTTTTTAGCATGGCTCCTGCTAAAAAGATGAATAATATCTGAAGTGTTATCGGAACCGGCCCGATGGGAATCGGTATTTTTATGTACGCGCCAACGGCTGTCATTGCTGCAAAAAGCGAGGCAAAGACCATTTTTCTTAAATTCTGTGCATTATTTATGGAACTGAGATCTATAGTGTTAACCATGTTTTGTTGAAGGGTTAACATTGTTCTTAAATTTTACTGCTCACATCCGGCATGTATGCAGGATTTTTGGCGAAAAAATAAAATAAAAAAAGATGCCGTATAATGTTATCCGGCAAAGTATAGTTTTGATCTGATTAATTTAAACTTAGAAGTCCATGTCTGCCTGATCTGGCATGCCACCTGGTGGGAGGCCTGATCCGCCGGCACCCGGCCTTGCTGCTACGACATCATCAATTCTCAGGATCATGACTGCTGCTTCTGTGGCTGCATTGATTGCCTGGGTTTTGATTCGGAGTGGTTCTACAACATTGTTTTCCCACATGTCGATTATTTCGCCTGTGTAGACGTTGAGTCCTGCGTTCTTGTTGCCCTGTTCGTGCTGGGCGCGAAGTTCGATCAACTTGTCGATCGGGTCAAGTCCTGCATTTTCTGCAAGTGTCTGGGGGATGATCTCAAGTGCATCTGCAAACTTGCTTACGGCAAGTTGTTGTCTGCCTTTGAGTGTTGCAGCATATTCTTTGAGCCTGAGTGCGAGTTCGATCTCGGGTGAGCCGCCTCCAACAACGATCTTCCCGTCTTCAAGAGCAACACCGACAACCCTGAGGGCATCGTTTAGTGCACGCTTAAGTCCTGCAACAACCTGATCTGTACCGCCGCGAAGAATTACTGATACAGCTCTTTCGGTCTTGCATTTGGTGACAAATGTCATCTTTGGGCCACCAACGTCATTTTCTGCTACAAGTCCTGCGAAACCAAGATCTGCATCGGTGATCTCATCAAGGCTCTGGATGATATTTGCACCGGTTGCTTTGGATAATTGATCCAGATCGCCTTTCTTTACCCTTCTGAGGGCATAGATGCCGGCTTTTGCAAGATAATGCTGTGCAAGGTCATCAATACCTTTTTGGCAAAATACTGCAGTTGCACCGCTTTTTATAACTTTGTCAACAGAGTCCTTGAGCATTTTCTCTTCCTGGTCAAGGAACAATTGCATCTGACCAGGTGATGTGATCTTGATCTCAGAGGTTTTATCTGTTTTCTTGTGTTCAATTGGAGTGCTAAGGATCAGTATTTTTGCGTTTTCTACTGAATCAGGCATGTTTGGGTGTACCCGGTCCCTATCGATCACAATACCACTGATCAGCCTTGAATCCTGTATGCTTCCGCCGACCTGTTTTTCGATCTTTATGTCATACGCATCAAAGATTATGCCGGAATCGGTCTTTTCAGCAACTGCTTTTACTGCATCTACAGCAAGTCTGGACAGGCTTTCTTTGTATGCTTCCGCACCTTTTCCTGTGATTGCGGTTGATGCGATCTTCAAAAGAGTTTCATCATCATCAGGGGAAACTTTGATCGTGATACTGTCAAGGATCTCAGCAGATTTTTTTGCTGCAGCTCTGTAACCTTCAGAGATCATTGTTGGGTGTACACCTTTCACAATGAGTTCTTCTGCCATTGATAAAAGTTCACCAACAAGAATAGCTGCGGTTGTGGTACCATCTCCAACTTCGTCATCCTGTGTTTTTGAAACTTCGACGATCATCTTTGCAGCCGGATGTTGGATGTCCATCTCTTTAAGGATGGTTGCACCATCGTTGGTGATCACGACATCGCCCATTCCGTCAACGAGCATCTTGTCCATACCTTTTGGACCAAGTGTTGAGCGCACTGCGTTTGCAACTGCTTTTGCTGCTAAGATATTATTACTCTGGGCATCTCTGCCTTTTGTTCTCTGGCTTCCTTGTGCCATAATATAGATTGGTTGTCCTGACAAATTATAACCTCCTTATTATTACAATTAGTGAATTTATGATTTTGATTAAATATTCAATCAAAAAATGATTGTCATTTTTATCGTAGTATATATTCTATGAATATATGGTGCGAGTCAATCCGAGCATAGCGAGGATTTTCTCGAAAGTGTACAGTCTGTGTACGCTGTGGTCAATCTAAATGAAAGCACTTCTATATAAGAGTAATCGGTGAAAAAAATTAATAAAAGAAAAAGAATGCGTGCGTAAGCACACATCATACTTCAAATAACCACGCCCCCCAATCAAAAGAACGTGACCCGAAAATCCAACCTCAATTGTTCTTAATATACTCTATCATCTTCGGGGTCAAAAGCGGTGCGATCTGCGGAAGCATGTTCGGCAGCAGGTTATCCATAGCCGTTGGCATCAGGTCAGGCATCTGCTCTGACATATAATCCGGCATCGGAATGCGTCTTCCAACAGCATCGAGCATGGCAGGCATAACCTTTGGCATCAGCATCGGCATGAGCAGGGGCATCATTTTTGGCATCATGGGCTTCATCAATATATCCATGCCTGGAACGTATTTCACGGTCTTCATCATCAACTTCAGATATGATGGCATAGCATCCATCATCTCCGGTAACAATTCAACCATCAGATCCGTCATGTTCTCAGGCTTGAGGAGATATATCATCTTCTCGAAAATTGCCCATGATTCCAGTGCAACTCCTGTAGAATCAGGAATATCATATCCAAGACTGCGAGCCACAACAGTCCCCAGATCCTGAACATCGATCGGGATGTTGCTCCTATCCGCAGTTACTCTGAGCTGCACCTGGCAGCATGGGCACAGTGCAAGAAGCATCTCTGCATCCACATCCATTGCCTCATTGAGTTTCACTGCACCGATCACATTTGCAACCTCCGGGTCATCGAGAAGTGAGAGCACAGAACCACAGCAATGTGCACGTTCCCTGTTATGTTCAAGTTCCCTGAATTCCACGCCCGGAATTGCCTTGATGAGGTCTCTCGGAGGTTCGTATAACCCGCCTGCCCTTCCTGCATGACAGGAATCGTGCCATGTAACAACCTTGTTGAGTGGTACCTTGAACTTTGGAGCCAGCACATCAAGCCGCTCAGCCACAACTTCAGAGTAATGTTTCACTTCAAAGTCATAATCAATTCCAAGTTTCACAGCCCATTCCCTGTAAAAATGATTCCAGACAAGCCAGCATGCAGGACACGATGTAATGACGGTCTTAGCCTCTCTCTTTTTCATGTTCTCTACATTCAATCTCATAATGCCTTCGAAAACATCCCACTTACCAGATGCAAGCATTGGAATACCACAGCAAGCCTCTTCATTGCCCATGTATGTGAACTCCACACCTGCCTCATCAAGGATACGTGCTGTAGATGTTGCAATATCCTTTTCCACAAGGGACGCAGTACAACCTGCAAAGTATGCATGATCAGCCTTATCCTTGATCTTTGGTTTGAGGTCTTCGGGAACCCACTTGTCACGTTCGGTCTGGTAAGTTGCCCAGATATTCCTCTCCTTGATCAGACTTGCTGCCATAATCTCGAATGGTGGGAAAGTCATCTTGCCTTTATCTCCAACAAGGATATTTCTCATTCGTAACCAGTCCGGTTCAATCGGCAGATCCAACTGACACTTACTGACGCATGTTTCACATGTTGTACATGCAAGGAACGTATTGGTCTGTTCCTGATCGAGTTCCTCCCGTCCTGCAAGGAATTCCTTCATAAAGAACCATTTTCCACGGGAAGACTGGGATTCCCAGCCGCGTCCGTAATACTGGTCACATTCGCTCACACAATATCCACACTGTGCACAGGTGTAAGCATGTGATATTATATCTCCGGGAATACCTTTTTGGTCCTTGAATTTCACACTCTGTTTTACGCCGGACATATTGCCCACCAGGCGTGTTATCGGCTCAAAAGTCTGTGCAAAGGAAAGTCCTGTTTTCAACAAACTCTTGCCTGTGAGGGTTTCAGGGTTCATTATTCCTTTAGGATCATTTTTCGCTTTGAACTCATTAATAACTGCAAACCTGTCTCCATAAACTTTGTTCGCCTGTTTTGCAAAATAGAGTCCTGATGAATATAACCTGCCTCCGTTCTTCTCCGCGATCTTTACAATACTAAGTGCGAGCGGGAATGCCAGATTGAATTTGATCGATAATTCAGAATGCGGAATAAAACAAAGAAGAGTCACCATATTGTCATTGGTAACCATACCTTCCATAAGGACAGGCAAGGAGATCTTGCTCTGGATCTCATCTATTACCTTGTCAACCTTATCGACAGGAACCAGCACTTCTGCCGGAACGAATGACGGGCCAAGTCGTTTGACCTTCATTGACTTATACCATTCGTTAGTCTCGTGCTGTGCGATCTCGTCTGATAATACCTTTCCACCGGCCTGTTCGATCACGCTTTTAAGTTCACTTACATCCCTTGATTCGGGATATGCGAAATTGATGATATATGCTTTTGGAAGGATTGGACGGTGTTCATCCACAGGATGCCCATGGTGTGTTGCAGGAGGAGCCTTGTTTTTCATGTCCGCAAAGTTAGGATTTAGCAATGAGATCGCCCATAGTGGAATCTTTTTATCGGATACCGCTTTTATGGCATTCTTCATAGATGTTGCATCGGGGAATTCTGCGGATGTTGCAATGGTCTTCTCATACTTTCTAAGTTTGAGTTTGATCTGTGTGATGATACCTGTTGTTCCCATTGTACCGCTGATCTTGTCAAAGTCAGACCCGGTGATCTCTTTGACCTCGCCTGTGGGAAGTACGATTCTTGCAGATTCCATTGTCTCGTATGACCAGCCATATTCGTAACTTCCATAACCAATTCCTGCCTGTGCAAGCCAGCCGCCCGGTGTGGATGAAGGGGCACTTGATGGTACTGCACGGAGTGCCAGTCCTTCGCGCTCAAGTTTATTTTCGAGAAGTTCCCATACAATACCAGCACCAACCGTTGCGGTGAGGTTTTTCTTGTCGATTTCGATCACTTTGTTCATAGTGGTAACATCAGCGATCACACCACCCTTTGTGGCTATGACCCCGCCATAACCCGATGATGCACCCGCTCTTGGAACAATAGGGATCTCGTGCTTGTTTGCAAATTTGATCAGTTTGACTGCCTCGTCTTCACTGCTGACCTTTACGATCGCTGCAGGTTCGACTTTACCGAGCATTGGCTTGACCAGATATGGCAGTGTGCCGACATCGTGTGTATAATAGTGGCGTTCACGTTTACTGAAATTCACGCGCTTATTGCCGAAAATGTTTGTTAGTTCTTCCTTTTGTTTTTCAGATAACTCAGAAACATATTTTGTCATATTTCTTCCGCCTTTTGTATTTGATTAAAATTTTAATTTTGAATATTTAATGTTAATGTATGTTACCTAAAAGTATATCAAGTTTTGCACGGTTTAGGGATAACAACACAAACGCCCCCTCCTCCTTCCCGTTTATATATTCGTGTCTGACCATTCGGAAAACAATGAATACTAAACGCAATGCTATACGACTGTAATAATTGTCCGCCTCAAACCAATTGAATGAGATTTATAGTAAAGCCCCCTTTGAATTAATATATCACTTAACCCTTTATTATAGAAAAGCATTATAATTAGATATAAATTTCTCTTCATAATTTGTGATTTTAGAGAATGAGAATTTGAATATGCATCAAATATTATTCTAATAGCGAATTCGATGGCAAGAACATTAATATTGTTAAATTCTACATATTTTATCAAATAAGATTATAGTGGGAGAAATTAAAGTGAATAATAGAGAGATTCTGGTAGTTGATGATGACAAATTGTCCCTAACAATTCTTTCGGACATACTGAAAAAAGCCGGATATACGGTACAGACTGTAAGTGATGGTGAACTGGCTCTGAGCAGTGTTAAAGCCAAATTTCCTGCACTGATCTTTTTGGATATTATGTTACCCGGTATAGATGGTTACGAGGTATGCCGCCGTTTGAAAGAATCTGAAGATACTAAAGACATTCCTGTTATATTTATAAGTGGCAGAACGAATCCTTTAGACAAGGCCAAGGCTTTCGAACTTGGTGGTGTCGATTATATTTCCAAACCGCTTGCAATTGAAGAAGTGTTGGCACGGGTGGCAACGCATTTAGCCATACAAGAAGCAAAAAAAGAAATCGAAGAAAAAAATCTGCAACTTCAACAGGAAATTAAAAATCGTAAATTATCTGAAAAACAGCGCAAAGATGTCGAAATTGAACGTACAAATTTGGCACATATTATTGAATCGAGTTTGAATGAAATATATGTATTTGATGCAAAAACATTGCATTTTATATATGTAAATGATGGAGCGCTCAAAAATATTGGCCATACAATGGAAGAAATGCGGTCAATGACCCCAATCGATATCAAACCTGAATTGGATGAAAAAACATTTAATGAAATTATCGATCCTTTAGTTAAAGATGAAAAAGAGATCATTGAATTTCAAACCACCCATATTCGAGCTGATGGCAGTCGTTACCCGGTTGAAGTACATCTACAATTAATAAAAGACATTGACAATCCTGTTTTTTTGGCAATAATACTTGACATTACACAGCGCAAACACAATGAAGAGATTCTGCGAGCGAGTGAGAACCGGTTTAAAACAACATTCAATGAAGCACCTTTGGGTATTGCTCTTATTGGTTCTTTAACCGGACATATCTATGAAGTAAATCCTATGTTTGCCAAGATAGCCGGCAGGACTCAAGAAGAGATGGCTACGATCGATTGGATGAGCATTACGCATCCCGATGATATTCAGGAAGATCTTGATAATATGGCGCTATTGAATGCCGGGAAGATTGATGGATTCCAGATGGAAAAACGCTACATTCGCCCGGATGGATCAGTTGTTTAGATAAACATGACCATTGCCCCTGTAAAAGTTGAAGATAAAACTCATCCTCGCCACCTTTGCATGATTGAAGATATCACAGAGCGTAAACAGGCGGAACGTAATCAATACATTTTGGCTGAAATTTTAGGTATTCTTAATGAGTCGATTTCATTAACTGATGCTATCAACAATATTATTATCACAATAAAGCAAGAAATGGGCTTCGATGCAGTAGGTATTCGTTTGCAAAGTGGCGATGATTTCCCATATTTTGCCCATGACGGTTTTTCCGATGATTTTTTAGTTACAGAAAATTCGCTGTTGACTCGGGTGGAAGGGGCTGGAATTTGCAGAGATGAAAACGGCAATGTCAATTTGGAATGCACCTGTGGCATGGTAATTTCAGTACAGACCAACCCCAATGATCCAAATTCAACCCCGGGCGGAAGTTGGTGGACAAACGATTCAATTCCATTGTTAGACCTTCCGGCGAGTCAGGATCCAAGACAGAATCCGCGAAACCGCTGCATACATGAGGGCTTTTGTTCCGTTGCGCTAATACCAATTCGTGCGGATCGGAAGATCGTTGGTTTGCTACAATTCAATGACCGTAAAAAAGACTGCTTCACGCCCGAAATGATTCGCTTTTTTGAGGAAGTAAGTACAAGCATAGGCGTAGCACTGATGCGCAAACAGGTTGTGGATATGCTTGAAAAACACGCATTAGAATTGGAGTTAAATAAAAAACGTCTCGATGTGTTATTGCAACTTGCTCACATGACAGATAACAGTTTAGAGGAGATTTCCGGTTTTGTGATGAATGAAGGTGCTAAGCTTACTAATAGTGAATTCGGGTTTATTGGTTTAATGAATGACGATGAAACGGTTCTAACTATTCATACATGGTCAAAACATGTCATGGACACCTGTGGTTTGTCTGATGAATATCCTGTGTTTTATACAAAGGAAGGTGGATTATGGATCGAGCCACTTCTTCAGAGAAAAAGTGTAATAATTAATGATTATGAGTCTACTGAATTCAACAAAAATGGTGTGCCAAATGGACATATTCCTCTGAAACGTTTGATCAATGTTCCTATCTTTGAAGGAGACAAGATCGTTGCGCTTGTGACAATGGCGAACAAGGAAGAAGAGTATGACGAAAACGATGTGATCCAGCTAACATTGCTGCTGGAAGGTATGTGGAAGATCATCGTGCGCAAACGTGATCAAGAAGCGCTTAAACAATACACAAAGGATTTGAAACGTTCCAATGAACTCAAATCTCTTTTCGCGGACATTATGCGCCATGATCTGCTAAACCCTGCGGGTATTGTTCAAGGATATACTGAATTGTTGTGTGACATTGAAAATGATGAGATGAAGATCAATTACTTGAATAAAATTGATATAAGTATTAAAAAACTTATTGATATGATCGAAACCACAGCCAAATTTGCAAAGTTTGAGTCTGTTAAGGATCTTGAATTTTGTAGAGATAATATCGCAAATATATTCAGAATTGTTGTGGATAATTTTAAACCACAAATTGATAATAAACAGATGACACTTGAATTCAAGCCTGAGGGGCCATATCTAGCAAATGTTAACCCTGTGATAGAAGAAGTTTTTGTAAACCTATTATCAAATGCAATAAAATATAGTCCTGAGAAAAGTAAGATCATTGTGGACATAATAGATGCTGGAGACAACTGGAAAGTTGCAGTGATCGATCAGGGAGAAGGGGTCCTGGATGAACACAAAGCGTTGCTTTTTGAGAGGTTCCAACGTGTGAACAAGGTCGCTGTAAAAGGTTCGGGCCTTGGACTTGCAATTGTGAAGCGAATAATTGAACTGCACGGAGGGGATTTCGGTGTTGAGGACAATCCTGCCGGAGTTGGATCTGTGTTCTGGGTAACTGTGAGGAAAGCGTAAAGCAAACTTATACGTTATCAATAATCTCACCTCACCTATATTTCTGACCGTGAAAGTCGCCCGAGTTGCGCCTCGGGAGAGCGCACTGAAGTATCTGCGCTGCGCTTCGATACTTCCCTAAGGTGTGGAAAAAAGAAAATAAAAAAAGAAAATAAAAAAAGAAAATGAAAAAAACACGTCCCGACCGTGAAAGTCG
>JAMJFS010000001.1:0-66975 GCA_023544565.1 Methanosarcinaceae archaeon | reverse complement strand
TCCCGACCGTGAAAGTCGCCCGAGTTGCGCCTCGGGAGAGCGCACTGAAGTATCTGCGCTTCGCTCCGATACTTCCCTAAGATGTAAAAAAAAGAGATAATTGAAAAAAGAAAATAAAAAAAACACGTCCCGACCGTGAATCGAACACGGGTCTAAGGCTCCGCAAGCCCCAAGGATATCCTCTACCCTACCGGGACAACATGTTTTCACCCTTTAATATCGTTTCATATTATAAAGGTTATTGTAGGGGGCTGCATCCATTGGCAGCCCTCCTGCAATAATAATATCGATCGACCAAAAACATTATCGTTTGTTTTGTCTTGGTCTTCGATGTGTGCTTTTTTGTTCGCCTTGACTATTCCTGCCATTAGAGCTTTGTTGACTTTGATTTCCAAATGATCTTTTAGGACCACTTCTACCAGTTTGGCTTTTTGCCCCATCATTTCCAAACGACCTTTTTGGACTGCCTTGGCCGCTTCCACCACTATTGGTTTGTTTATCTTGAATTCCAAAAGCTCTTTTTGGACGACCTTTTCCATCACTTCCAAAGCCTCTTTTGTGACCGCCTTGACCGCTCCCGCCACTCTGTCCGCCTTTTCTGCCCCTCCGGCTTTGATCTTTTGGTTTTTCCATCCATTTGATCTCCACTTGTGGAATATTGCCCGCTTCCTCTTCAATGATGGTCACATCATTATCTCTGAGCACCTGATCAAAAAAACCCTGGTCGCGTTTTGTAAGAATACTGATCGCTTTACCATCTTTACCGGCTCTTGCGGTTCGTCCGATCCTGTGAACATAATTCTTGCTCTCATTCGGAATATCGTAGTTGTATACATGTGATACCTCAGGTATGTCAAGTCCACGTGCCGCTACATCGGTGCATACGAGAACATCAGTTTTTGCAGAGTGGAACTTGTTCATAATGCTGGTTCGCTTACTCTGGTTCAGCCCGCCATGAATGGCAACAGCACTGATATCATATTTCTGGAGATTCTTTGCAATGAAATCCGTATTTCTCTGGGTATTACAAAAAACCATTATAAGGCCTGACTTCTCTCTTTTGATCAAATGGAGAAGTAACGAGAATTTCATTTTATCAGTTACCTGACAATATATTTGCTCAAGTTTCGAAG
This sequence comes from Methanosarcinaceae archaeon, assembly GCA_023544565.1. Taxonomy (GTDB): domain Archaea; phylum Halobacteriota; class Methanosarcinia; order Methanosarcinales; family Methanosarcinaceae; genus Methanovorans. The sequence continues at coordinate 65,842 of JAMJFS010000001.1, read as the reverse complement.
CATCCACATAAGCCTCCACAGACACTGTCACAGGATTTTTCATGTACTTTTCAGCAAGACGGTTTACTTCTCTTGATATTGTAGCTGAGAATAACAGAACCTGCTTTTCATGTGGACATGCCCTGATAATCTTTTTTACATCGTCTATAAATCCCATATCAAGCATCGTATCAGCTTCATCGAGTACAAGTTTATTCACCTTACCCAGCTTCATCGTGCCCCTGTTTATATGGTCAAGAACACGTCCCGGGGTTCCGACAACGATCTCAGTCTTTGCGAGTCTCTGGATCTGCGGTTCCATCGGCATACCACCATAGATTGCGGTGATCTTTGCATGTTGATATTTCCCAAATAAACGAAGAGATGATGCAACCTGTTCTGCAAGTTCCCTTGTCGGGGTCAATACAATAGCCTGTATCCCTTCTCCCTTCTCGATCTCATGCAAGATCCCTGCACCAAACGCAAGCGTCTTGCCGGATCCTGTTGCTGACTCTGCAACGACATCCCTCCCATCAAGGATATAAGGAATTGATTTTTCCTGAATCTCGGATGGTTTAATGAATCTCTCGTCCTCAATTGCTCTTAATATAGGCTCACAAATGCCTAGTGTTTTGAATTGTTCCATGATCTTATCTCGTAATAAATGTTTTTTTAGAGTTTCTCTTTAGAGGATCTCGATAGAGGTTCTCGTTAGTATATTCGATCTAACCAGTATTTGCCCCAAATTCCACTAGCTTCTACTCATTATGTATAAATTATATTGATATCGGTATTGAATATATGAAGTGCTTTTTGTTATAATGTAATTCCATGTTCTGTCGAATTTAGTTCGAGTTTAATATTTAACTCAGGCAGAAAACGCTATACATTATTTATGGAGCAATATCTTCAAACACTCAAAATAGCACGCATTCGCCTTTTAGCGATATTTACAAAAATAGACATTCTTGCGAAAATACCTGCCGCATATAAGATTTACACCTATTTTATACCTTTGGTCGTTGCTTTGATCACTTCAGCAAAGATCATTGCTGCAAATGCAACGGATAGCGGGATGATCCAATCCACAATGGAGAGTGGTGTGAGTTCGAATATATCACAGAAAAAAGGGATATACATTACACCCAGTGTCAGCAGGAATGTCCCAAAAACACCACCAACCAAAAGTTTGTTCGTGAAAAAACCGATCTTGAAAATTGATTCTTCCAACGATCTGAATGCGAACGGGATGAACAATATCATACTCACGATCGTGGCAAAGGTCAGTGTCCTTGCCTTTTCGATCTGGGTGGTGGGATTATCAATCACAAACACCAGAAATGCTGCCATCCCCATAACAAAAGCGATGCTCACGATCAGGATCAAGTTCCTCTTTTTAAGAATCTTTTCATAAGGATCCCTTGGTCTTTTTAACATAATTCCATCACTTGCAGGGTCTAGACCAAGCCCGATCGCAGGCATTACCTCATCAAATATATTTATGAACAATATCTGCAATGCCAAAAGTGGCAAAAAATCAAAACCAAGCAGGATGATTCCCATCATGATCAGTATGATCTCAGTGAAATTCCTTGATATTAAATAGCAGGTAAATTTCTCAATGTTAGCATATATCACCCTGCCCTGCTTCACTGCATCAACAATAGTTGCAAAATTATCGTCCTGCAAAACCATGGTACTCGATTCCTTTGCTACATCAGTTCCTTTGATCCCCATCGCTATGCCAATATCCGCTTTTTTGAGGGCAGGAGCATCGTTGACGCCATCTCCTGTCATAGCGACAATATGTCCTTTCTTCTGCAATGCCTTGACGATTCGAACTTTCTGTTGCGGCATCATCCTTGCATATATACGAATACCCTCAACAACACTCTCAAACTCTTCTTCGTCCAATGACTCCAGTTCACTTCCTGTTATCACACCATCCGCAACGATCCTTTTTAGTTTTTCATCCCTGAGGTATCCAAAATCCCCGATCTCATCAAATAAACCAATGTTTTGCGCTATTGCTTTTGCAGTCGCATCGTTATCGCCTGTGATCATCACAACCTTGATTCCGGCTTTTTTACATGTCACGATCGCCTTTTTTGCTTCTTCCCGCGCAGGATCGATCATTGCGACCAAACCCAAAAAAACCAGGTCCTTCTCAATGTTTTCAGGAGTAAGTTCTCCAGTCATCTCCTTATAAGCAACACCAAGCACACGGTAAGCAGAACTTGCAAGGTTGTGGTTCGTCTTAAGTATCTTCGCAACCTCATCCTTACTGAGTTCTTCAATCGAGTTCCTTTTCCTGATGAAACTACATTTATTTAACAAAAATTCGGGTGCGCCTTTGGAGAATACCGTTTTATAAGTCTCCTCTTTTTTTTCGTGTACGGTGGACATTAATTTCCTTTCTGATGTAAAAAGTATCTCTTGAATTATCTGGTAATCATTTTCCAGATCGTCCTGCCAGATGTCTGCCTTTGCGGCTGCAACGACAAGGGATATCTCTGTTGGGTCTCCGATGAGTTTCCGTTTTTCCTGCTTTTCCAAATTCCCCACGTTTTCTTCAAAGACCGCATTGTTGCAAAGGGCAGCAGCTTTTAACAACCGACCCAGATTTTCATGTTTTGTCACATCGATCTTTGTACCATCAATCGAATAATCCCCATTTGGCTCATAGCCGACACCTGTTATGTCAAAGAACGTCTCGTCCACATAGATCTTTTCGACGGTCATCTCGTTCTTTGTCAACGTGCCTGTCTTATCTGTACAGATAACAGTTGTAGATCCCAGTGTTTCAACACCGAGCATTTTTCGTATGAGGGCATTTTGTTTTGCCATCTTGCGCATTCCATACGCAAGTGTAAGTGTCAGAGTGAAAGGCAGTCCTTCGGGAACGGCGGCAACAGCTAGTGCCATGGCAATTATCAACATTTCACCAAAAGGGGCTCCTTTCAATATTCCGAGCGCGAATGTGATGGTACATGCCATCAGTGCGATCATTGCAAGGCTTTTTGAAAGATCTGTGATCTTGATCTGCAAAGGTGTTTTTTCCTCAACTTCCTGTATCATTCCTGCAATCTGCCCCAATTTCGTTTGCATGCCTGTTGATGTGACAACAGCCTTGCATTTCCCGTGAACGATCTGTGTTCCTGTAAAGACCATGTCGCCTTCTTTTTTCTCAACTGCACCGCTCTCACCTGTTAGGGCAGCTTCATCGACCTTCAGGCTGGTTATGTCAAATGCCTTTGCATCCGCAGGGATACTGTCCCCGGTTTCAAGCAACAGAACGTCACCTGGAACGACGTCTTTTGTTAGTATCTCTTTTCGCCGTCCATTTCTGAGCACTCTGGTTGTTGGTTCAACAATTCTTTTTAGTGCTTCCATTGCTTTTTCTGCTTTGTATTCCTGCACAAAGCCCAAAACTATGACAAATGTGATGATGGATGAGATAACCCAAAAGTTGATGGTTTCCCCAATTACAAGTGATATAATGGCTGCTGCAAACAAGACCCAGACGATGAAGTTTACGAACTGGCTCAGCAATACTTTAAGAGGCGTGATCTTTTGTTTTTCCTCAAGCTCGTTGGTGCCGTATTTTTCAAGCCTATTCTTTGCATTTTCGGATGTAAGTCCCTTTTTAGAGGCATCTAAAGCCATGAACACATCATTGATGTTCGATTTGTCATAATCCATCTGCAAACTCCGCGATATCCCACTATATGCTGACAAATATTTGTATGCCAATCATTAGTAAACCATTGATATAAGCAATTATTGTTTTACTGAGGAGTGAATATAAAAAGTTAATGGAACCGAAGACTAATGAAATATTGGGTTCTCAATAATTATTTATACAATAAAATGTTCACTTTAAGTACATTATATTAGAGGTTAAAAACATGATGAACATCAAGAGGCTTTCGATTTTGGTACTACTAACACTTGTAGTATTCAGTTGTTTTGCATTACCCGTCTCAGCGATAACACAAGATGAAATTGAATCTTATTTGCTCGTTGATTACAATAATTTCATTAGTTCAAACCCGGATTTACCTTCATTTGTCAAATCAATATTTGGTGATCAGGTGATCCATATCATTATCATAAAGACAGGTGGGGATATTGAACTTGCAGCGGTCACAAATTCAGATGCATATATCACTGGAATAGAAAGTGGTGAACCAGAAAATCCAACACTTCTGGTTACGTCAAATGAGGAAACAGTAGACAACATTTTGGGTTCTACTGACCCAGCAACTGTAACTATGGATGCTCTCAAAAATAAGGATATCACTTACGAGGGTGTTGGAATTAAAAATAAGATCGTGATTGGAGTTGCAAAAGCAGTTCAGTCAATCTTAAGTCTTTTTGGATTAATTTAAAAAATGGAATGCTAAAGTATTCCATTTTCTTTTTTTGTTTACAAGTTGTTTTTGGTGACGAGTTATAACATTTTCTAACATCACAATATTGCAAAAACAATCAGGTGAACCGCAACAAAAGTTGGTACTAGATACTTGAATTTATCCTTCCGTATCTTGTGCTTGAAGACCTGCATTCCGGCCAGTGCACCAAAAGGTGCCATCAATGCCATCAATAATAGATTTTTTTCAGGAATTCTTCGCCATTTTCGTTTAGATTGAGCCTTAGCCTTGTCAAATCCATAAAATAAGAACGAAATAACATTAAATGCAAAATAAATAGATGCATAATTAGTGGATAATAGGTTTACATTCATTTTTGCAGCCTCATATACAATTAATCCAGTAATAGAATAGCAGAACTTTATTAAAGGTATGCGTCAAAATAGTGTCTTCATGGTAAGCATTAAAATGAAACTATTTGCAAATCTTCGTGAGCATGCAGGCAAATCCGAAGTAATGTTTGATGGCGACACTGTATTGGATATACTTAACAGTCTCACACAGCAGTATCCTTCGTTAAAAGAAATAATATTTGAAGACAATACTGAAGAACCACAACTTCGCGGGTACATAAATGTGTTTGTAAACGGCAACAGTATCCATCATCTTGACGGTTTTTCAACCACACTTGCACAGGGTGACGAAATTGCTATTTTCCCCCCTGTTTCAGGTGGATGAAAACAATTACGATTTTACACTTTACATTTTACATTTTTAAGCAGGTTGGGCAGATGGGGACGATCATCAAAGAACTCACAAAAGTAGAGGATGCGAAAAGACTCATTCTAAATGCGATCGATCCAATGGTGTCGACAGAGACGATTGCGCTCATTGATTGCTCCGACAGAGTGCTCGCATCATCCATCACAGCTACAAGAAATGTTCCTCACTACCGTCGCGCTGCAATGGACGGTTACGCAGTACTGTCATCCGACACCATCGGCGCATCGGTGACAAATCCGATAATGTTTGGCGTATCAGAGAATGCAGAACAGGGCACATGCACCCGCGTACATACCGGCTCGAACATACCTGAAAGCGCAGATGCCGTTGTCATGATAGAGGACACTGCAATGATAGGTGACATGGTGGAGATACGTACACAGGTACACCCGAACAGGCATGTGGGACGTATCGGTGAGGATATGCAGGGAGGCGAACTCATATTTGAGAGAGGTCACCTGCTTCGCCCATGTGACATTGCAGTTATAGCATCCCTTGGACTCAACGAAGTAAAAGTATACCGAAAACCGGTAGTGGCAGTTATCCCGACAGGCGATGAGGTCGTCCCCCGCACAACTGCGGAAATCCCACCACCAGGGAAAGTTCTTGAAACGAATGGTCTCATGGTTGGGTTGTATGTTAAAAAATGGGGTGGAAAAGCACGATATTGCGATATCGTACCAGACATACCCGAACTTATCGAAAACGCCATACGATCGAGCCTTGATGCCGACATGATAATACTATGCGGCGGTACATCGGTTGGAGAACGTGATCATGTACCTGCGGTTGTAGATTCACTGGGAGAGATACTCGTCCACGGCGTTGGATTGAGTCCTGGAAAACCCACTGCCCTGGGGATCATCGGGAACGTGCCTGTTGTATGTATGCCAGGTTATCCTGTTGCAGGACTTGTCGGGTTGTTTGCGTTCGCACGTCCGGTGCTCAGGAAAGTAGGAAACATTCCCTACATACCTGATACTATCATCAGGGCGCGTATGGGTGGAAAGATCAACTCAAAGGAAGGGTACCTGACATACTCAAGAGTGGTGCTTGATGATGGTATTGCACATCCTCTTATGACATCTGGTTCAGGTGTTCTGAGTTCGGTGGCAAAAGCCAGCGGTTTTGTAATTATTCCTGAAAACGTGGAAGGATATGAAGAAGGACAGGACGTGGATGTTGTCCTGATAGAGTAACATGACTCCTATGAGAACAGATCTCAGCAACTTGTTGATCATCGGAATAGGTGGCTTTTTCGGGGCGATCTCAAGGTTTTTATTATCGAGCGCAGTTGCCACACCTTTTAACACGCTTATTGTCAACGTACTCGGCAGTTTCGCACTCGGGATGCTGATGTATAAATCAGGTTTCCTGGGATATGTCAGCCAGCGCACACGAATGGGATTCGGGATCGGTTTTCTGGGTTCATTCACAACCTTTTCCACTTTCGCAATCCAATCCTACCAGATGGCACCCACATTTGCGATCATAAACATCGCAGCAAACGTTATTCTCACGCTCATTGCAGTACTTATGGGACGCGGTGTCATCATAATCCTATCAAAAAGAAAAGAGAGTGGGGTGGCAAAATAATGGTGCCGGACGCATTCGTGCCTGTCATACTTGTCGGTCTTGGGGGTTTCTTTGGCGCGATATTGCGATATCTGGTTTCAGGAATGGTTGCGAGAATTTCAGAACTCCCGACAGGAACACTAATTGTGAACGTTATTGGAAGCACAGCACTTTCCATTATCACCTTTTCATCAGTTCCGGATTCGATTATGTATCTTGTGAACATAGGGTTATTTAGCTCGTTCACCACATTCTCCACATTTGCTTATGAGACATTTAAACTACTGGAGGAAGGGGAGAATATGTATTTCATCCTGAACATCTCATTAAATGTACTGTTGTGTTTAACGGGAGTTTTTGCGGGATATTTTGTAGTTAACTTTATCTGAGCCAATACAATTGGCTCAATCTAAGATCAGAACAAATAATATTTAGGGAGGAAAATTATGAAAGCCGTACTTCTTCGGATATATCTTAGCGAAAATGATACCTACAAAGGCAGGTCAGCGCATCATGTCATTATTGAGTACCTGAAAGATTCCTTTGTTGCAGGAGCCACAGTTATTCACGGCATTGAGGGATATGGGGTTCACAGTAATATTCATACTGCAAGCATACTGCGGCTCGGGGTTGACCTGCCGCTGATCGTGGAAGCAGTGGACACAGATGAAAAGATAAGGCCATTGCTGCCAAAACTTCGTGAGATTGCACCAAGGGAACTTATGACGTTGCAGGAAGTTGAGATAATCTCTGGTGAGAATCTTTAGGTTGTTATTGATTATTGCCCGACGAGAAAATCTTCGCTGACGCTCAGATTGACTCGGACTACATGTTTATAAAATATATACTATGAAAAAATAGGGCCGATGCTCAACCTGCCAGATAGCGAGAGAGCATTATACATACTCTCGTTAGGTTATGTATGAGATCGAAACCGACCGGAATGGTTGATGGGTCGTAACCCATACCATATCGTCATCTAACCAAAGATCGCAGTTTATCCAACTACAGTTCCGATCGTATTTGCGGTAGATGTCATCTCATGCATAAAACTATCCATTTTTATACCTGACTGGGCATTTACCAGCAAAATAGCAGAATTGCCACAAAGTTGGGCAATGAAAACCTCGTCTCCTATATGTGTTATTGCATGTTGGACACCATGTCTTCCAATCGCAGATGCAGCGGTCTGTATTCCATCAAATAACGACCCTGCCATTGCACAAAAAGAGTTCTTATCTATACCGTCTGGCAAATCAGTTGCCATAACAAGTCCATTTTTGCTTGATACTGCACTGCCAATGACATTACTGTCATTCGTAAGCGTGTGCAGACATCTTTGTAAGATATCTATTTTATTCATTAAATCCCCTCAGACTTATGATATAATGTATTTTATAGATATATCTGAATTATATATAAACCTTTTCTATATCGATGTGGAGTAAATGTCTCCTACAATGGTCAAGTAACCAAATTTTATGGCGTAAATATCTCATACTATGGTCAAATGACTTAAGCCGTTATTTTCCCAAAAGGATTGTCTTCAAAATAAGCAGCAAACTGCTTCACGGTTTGTGATGAATCTGTTTCAGAACCAAAAAGCAATCTGGAAAAAGTTGGCCGGTTCATATAAATAACAGTGGGCTCACCTTCTATCCCACCAAGTTCGCCTGCCTTTTCGATTGCATCATACATGTTTCCAAAATTATCAACAAGACCAAGACTCTTAGCCTTTGTTCCGGTGTATATACGTCCATCTGCGAGGTCCTTCACATCGCTCCGGCTCATATTGCGACCGATTGCCACTTCATCCACAAAATTGTTATAGACTTCGATGATAACCGTATCAGCATATTCCTTCTCATCGTCAGAAAGCCCTCTCCATGAACCACCCATATCCTTGAATTCGCCGGATTTGGCGATATGGAACTCAACTCCTTCTTCTTCATAAAATCCCGACATGTTCTGGAATGTCCAGATGACACCAATACTTCCCGTCATTGTAGATGGATTCGCATAGATCATGTCTGTTGGTGCAGAAATATAATATGCGGCACTTGCAGCCACATCACCCATGGAAACAACGATCGGTATCCCTTCTTTTTGCGCTTTCTTGATCTCTGTGACGATCTCTTCAGCCGCAGCCGGTGAACCGCCCGGGCTATTGATACGAAGAACAATTGCCTGAACCGAATCATCCTCAACGGCATCCTGAATATAATCAGAGATCTCCTCTGAAGTTACATACCCAAAACCACCTGGAACGCTGCCGGAAAGCATCGTACCCTGCACATAGATTACTGCCACCCTGTCATCTTTGGGGTATAATTCCCCGCCCGCACCATAGAATATTGCAGCAAAACTTGCACCAATGATGAATAATAGAATTACAATCACAGCGATGTACTGTTTTTTTCGTCCTTTTCTTTTATCAGGAACTGAATCAGGCTGTTCCTGTGGAATTGGTTTATCCTGTTTGCTATAATAGTGATAAGGTGTGTAATTTGAACTCATCTGGTGCCTCTATAATTTTGTATCTCACTATCTTTATATGATGAACCTATATATTCAAAAGCTTTCCCTCCACAATCATTTAACTTTAATTGTAGCAAGCGAAATATATTTTATTATTGCACACATCCAACACGTTATAATTTATAATTTAAAGTTATAATTTATAATTTAAAATAATACATGGAGAAATAAAATGTCCAAATTTCCATCTGATAAACCTGTGCTCGTGACCTGTGGACTTCCTTATGCAAACGGGAAAGCCCATGTAGGGCACCTGCGCACATACGTACCTGCCGACATTTTCGTCAGGTCTTTAAAAAAACAAGGGCAAGAAGTGACATTTGTATGCGGTTCAGACACACACGGCACGCCGGTCGTGGTCAATGCAGAACAATTGAATATCACACCAACAGAACTTGTTCAGAAATACCACAAGCATTTCGATGAGACGTTCAAGGATATGAACATACATTTTGATGCGTTCGGAACTACGGATGACCCTGAAAATCATAACCGTACAACCGAGATTGTGAACAAGCTTATCGAGAACGGTTACACATACCCAAAAACGATCGAGATAGCATATTGCCCTAAATGTGACAGATCCTTGCCTGACAGGTATGTAGAGGGGACCTGCCCATATTGCGGTGAGAACGCGCGCGGGGATGAATGCGATCAGGGCTGCGAGAAACATCTCGAACCCGGTGAACTGAAAGAGCCAAAATGTACCATCTGCGGCGGCGCTGCAGAATATCGCAAACAGGAACATTTCTTCTTTAAATTATCCGAATTCAAGGATTTCCTTTTGGAATATCTTGAAGGCATGGGTGGCACCTTGAACGCAAGGAACTATGCTATCGGCTGGGTAAAGCAGGAACTTACGGATTGGTGCATAACACGAAATCTTGAATGGGGTGTAAAGTTTCCGGGATACGACGACCTTGTTGTCTATGTCTGGGTGGATGCACCGATCGGATATATCGCATTTACAGAAGAATGGGCAAATGCAAATAATGAGGATTGGGAAAAGTTCTGGAAAGGCGATGGAAGGATTATTCATTTCATTGGTGGTGACATCACATACCACCACTGTGTTTTCTGGCCTGCAATGCTCAAAGGTGCAGGTTATAGCCAGCCGTGGGCTGTTGTGGCTTCTGGAATGGTGAAGATCGAGGATAAGACGTTTTCAAAGAGCCGCGGATATGTTGTCTGGGTTGGAGAGGATTATCTTGACCATGGATTCCATCCTGACCTTTTGCGTTACTATCTCATAAGTTACACATCACACACAAAGGAACTGAACTTTTCATGGAAAGTGTTTCAGGAAAAGATCAACACTGAACTTGTTGCCGTGTTTGGCAATTTCCTATATCGGACATTACTGTTCACTCACAAGAACTTTGGCGAGATACCACCGGGTGAGATCGACAGGGATGTGCTGGACAATATCGAAAGCACGATTGCAAATGTCAATGCACCTATGGAAGAATATGAGTTCAAGAAGGCAGTAGATTCTGCGATGGCTCTGGCATCTTATGGTAATGCGTATTTCCAGTCAAATGAACCATGGAAACTTATCAAGGAAGACAAGGCCGCCTGTGGAAAAGTGGTTGCGAACTGTATTCAGATCGCAAAGGCACTAATTCTTTTGTTCGAACCTGTGCTGCCTCAAAAAATGGAGGAGGCATGGGCGCAGATCGGAATGAGTGACGATGTTCATGCTGCGACATATAGTGATGCTACAGTATTGGTCAATAGTGGAACACCACTTCCAATGCCTGTGATCCTGTTCGAGAAGATCGAGGATGACAAGACAGAAGATATGGCAAAGATCGCAAGCAAAAGAGTGGCAGGGGCTATCGCAAAGGAATCTGGTACAAAAGAAAGATCAGGGAAAGTGAAGGAAATGGAAGAAAAAACGAATATTGAAACTAAAGAAGATATCACTTTTGATGATTTTTCAAAAATTGATATCAGGATTGGAACGATTGTTACAGCAGAACCTGTTAAGAAATCCAACAAATTGATGCGTCTTGAGGTTGACATAGGCGAAGAGACACCCAGACAACTGGTTGCCGGCATCAAGGAAACACACGATCCTGAGCAGATCATTGGGCGGCAGGTCGTTGTTCTTGCAAACCTCAAGCCTGCAAAACTTTGCGGTGTTGAGTCAAGGGGCATGGTGCTTGCGGGTGATACTGATGGTGCGGTGCTGCTTATGCCTGAAGCGGAAGTGGCTCCAGGGACGCGGGTGCGGTGAGTGGCTGCTGCGCTCGACGGTGTTTCGAATATAAGAATTGAGTCAGAATAAGAATCTAAAAATAATGAAAAGAAGACCCTTCAACGGGTCGTCTTTTTATTTAGAAAGTGCGTCAAACATCCTTTTTATATAAATTGCAGCCAGTGCTGCATAAACTGCAGCAGCAATGATCGTTAGATCCTGCAGGGCTTTTATTGGTACCTCTAATCCTATCAGGAATGTTGTTCTTGCGAACAGTAAGCCTGAATACACAGTTATGCTTCCCATAAATGCAGAGAGGAACATCCAAAAGTCGGATGCGCCTTTGGTCACATTGTATAGTTTGTAACCATTATATGCAGCCCATCCCGATGCTGCAAATCCAATAAATGCAATTATTGGATATATGGGATCAATGTATGCTTCTTTTATGAGTATGAAATCCATTATTCACGCCTCCTCGAACGGTTCGTATATCTTGTAGACGGAATAGGATATTAGTAAAAGCCCGATTGGGAGCAATAAGTCCCCAACAATCATGAATAGATTATAGTCAAACAAACCACTTGCGACCGAAGATAAACCATACATGAACAACAAAAATGACCCAAATGCAAACCAGTTCCATTCGGTCATATCCATTTTCAGGAATGTCGAATATAATGCTTTGCCAAGCAACAGCACAGCAAAAGTAAAAAATAAATTTGCGAACCAGTGCGTCCATTGTCCCATAATATTTTGTCCATCAGTATAGAACGGTATAGTGTTCCCATTAGAAAAATCAACATTGGTAGCAGGATACATAAACCCAATTACCAAAAAGAATAGTATTGTAACAATTGTTCCACCAAAAAACATCTCTTTTGCATGCTTTGCGATCGATACCATATTTTCCCTCCAATCTGATTTTTGATATAATCAATTATAATTATGTTGCTCGAATCCGATGAAGGCGATTCAATGCATATGATTACTTATGGTCTTCTCAATGAACAATTTTGCATTGTCCCCCATCATTTTTTTCAGCACACCGTTTTCAAGTACGTTCAATGCTTGTGCGATCTGATCAGGGTTGGTCGTATCCCTTGTCGCATTAACAGAAGCCAATGCTTCATCAAGATGCATTGTTGCGACCTTTGGCCCATAAAGGATTTGGATCTTTCCAATTATTTCATAGAAGATAGCATCCCTATCCCTTTCATCGATACCATTCAACATTTCAATATTATTAGTTTTATTAAAAGGTTCTGGTTTAGTTGATATTGCTTGCTTTGGTATTTCAAGATTTGCTGATGCTTTTTTGGTGATGATATTCAGAACTTGCAGGTTTGCATTGCTTGATGCAATAACACCAAGATACGCGTCCTCATCACTTTTTGTAAAAGAGACATAACCATCCTGTGCTTCGATCAACAGCGATTCAAAATCCCTGGATTCCTTTGCGATCTCTGCAAGATATGAAAGGCTTTCTGAAGCATTATTAAGTTCCTTCTTAAATAAAGCCGGGACATCTGATTCTACAATTTTACCCGAATCAGTCGCGATAAATGATCCTATTATTCCGTCTGTGCTTGATCTTATTTCTTCTAATATTCCCATAGAAACACCTCGAACACAACAGAATCTATCTCTGATTTCACAGATTTAATATTAGCATCTGGTTTTATAAATGCACCAATGTGCCCATCGTTATACTTTGAAACCATCAACCTGTAATTCGATCCCTGTATCAGAGTTATCTTGGGTTCACCCAGCACAAACATGCCGGTGACCTGTTCTGCTGTGCGACCAGCAAAAGCAATAAGCGAAGCATCGGATTCAGATATATCGGATGATTCTATAATAGTACCATCTTTAGATACAATCGCAGATCCTATGACTCCCTCTATCCTTTCGATCTTATCTACCAATTTTGCAGTCATTTAAAACCACCATCTATATTTTTATATATAATGTATTCAAATTTAAATAAATCTTTTGGATAAATTATATTTAAGTGACAATAAATATGGCGGGTATTCAAGATGCAAATGGTTGCTGAAAATTAAATCAAGTTTACTTGATTTAAACTCAATACAATTTTATAGGAAGTGTTATATAAAATACATCTGTTTGATTATTTATTATTATTGAGGTATGAATATGAGTTTAGTAACTGATGCAAAGAATGGTAAGATTACAGAAGAGATGAAAGCAGTCGCTGTTTCAGAAGGGCTTGAACCGGAGTTCATCAGACGGGGCATAGCAGCAGGTAGAATCGTTATTCCGGTATCACCATATAGAGACGTTAAACTATGTGGTATTGGAGAAGGACTTACAACAAAGATCAACGCATCCATTGGTTCATCAACAGACATCGCCAGTGTTGAAATGGAGATCGAGAAGGCACAGGCAGCCGAAGCCGCAGGTGCAGACACCCTGATGGAGCTGAGTACCGGAGGCGACTTCTTAGAGATGCGAAAAAGGGTAATTGATTCGGTATCACTATCTGTTGGATCAGTCCCACTGTACCAGGCATTCATTGAAGCTGCAGACAAATACGGTTCCATCGTCCACATGACAGAGGATGAACTTTTCAAGGCAACCGCAGACCAGGCAAAACTGGGTACCAACTTCATGGCTATCCACACCGGCATCAATAATATTGTTATTGACAGACTTAAAAAACATGGCCGCTATGGCGGACTCTGCTCCCGTGGTGGCGCATTCATGACTACATGGATGTTGCACAACGAGAAGGAAAATCCACTGTACAGCGAATTTGATTACCTCTGTGAGATCCTCAAGGAGCACGAGGTCGTTTTGTCCACAGGCAATGGAATGCGCGCAGGAGCTATCCATGATGCTACCGACAGGGCACAGGTGCAGGAACTTATCATCAACTCTGAATGTGCACAGATCGCACACGACAAATATGACCTGCAGGTCATTGTTGAAGGCCCAGGCCATGTTCCACTGGACGAAGTCGAGATGAATGTCAAACTCATGAAAGCCATGAGCGGTCACAAACCATTCTACATGCTCGGACCACTGGTAACTGATGTATCCCCTGGACGCGACCACATCGTGACCGCGATCGGTGCATCCACAGCAGCAGCAGCAGGCTGTGACTTCCTTTGCTACGTGACCCCTGCCGAGCATCTGGCATTGCCAAACAAAGCAGATGTCATCGAAGGAATCAGGACATCCAAGATCGCTGCACATATCGGCGACATGGTCAAATTGGGCAAGCGTGACCAGGACCTTGCTATGGCACGTGCACGCCGTGACCTTGACTGGGAAGGAATGTACGCTAATGCTCTGGACCCTGAATATGCAAGATCCATACGCAACAGCCGTTCACCTGAAGATGAGGATGCATGCACAATGTGCGGTAACTTCTGCGCACTTAAGATCGTGAACGCGAATTACAATCTGGCAAAGTAATGCAATTTGCATTACTTTTCTTATTTTCTATTCTATTTTTTCTTTTTTTTTGGTACTATTTTCATCAGTCCCTTCTTTTTTATACCATCAACCCCAATTCTTTTGTATGCCAGTGATAACTCTCACAACCGATTTCGGTTCACTCTATCCCGCATCCCTCAAAGCCGCTATCCTGAATATCAACGAAACTGCAAAAATCATTGACATAACCCACTCCATCCATCATGCAGACATACGCGCAGGTGCATTTGCATTGTACAGTGTTGTGGATCATTTCTCCGCAGGAACGGTGCATGTGGCTGTGGTGGACCCGGGTGTCGGGACAGATCGGCGTGCGATCGCAATACGCGCGGGAGGGCAGTATTTTGTGGGACCCGATAATGGACTTTTAATCCCTGCGGCACGCAAGGTCGGGGATATTGAGGTTTATGAGATCACAAACACGAAACTATTTTACAACGTTTCATCCACTTTTCATGGCAGGGATATATTCGCACCAGTGGGCGCGTATCTGCTCAAAGCGAACCAGAAAAGAAACAATATATTGAACCGTTTATCGAATCTATTATCCGGCACAAGTCCCAAAGAGATTGTCCAAATCGAAGATGTTGGTAAAAGGATCGATGACTTTGTTGACCTTGACCTTAAAAAGATCGAGGTGAGCGAAGGTGGGATCTCAGGTGAGGTTATCTTTATCGATGATTTTGGGAACATTGTCACCAACATCCCCGGGGATATTATTCTTGATAAAACAGATTTTGGGGCAGAACTTCTCATGTTTGGGATCGAGATCCCTTTTTTACAGACCTATGGCATGGTCGAAGACGGAGATGCCCTTGTCCTTATAGGAAGCCACGAGTTTTTGGAAATATCAATAAATTGCGGTAATGCGGCAAAGATATTCAAGATCAAGAACGGGGATAAGATCGATGTGAAATTACTTGAGTGCGTTATTAAGTGAACGTATTTGTATGGGTGTAAAACTAAAACCAATACAACCGCCGCAGGCGACATATCTCCACAAAAATGATCTTATATTATTCTTCGTATCAGTCGGATTAACTGTAATTTGAAAATATTATGTCCTGCAAAAATAGCACCTGATATCTATAAGACAATTCACTTTGTCTATTGAATATGAAAAGATGATAATTTTATCGATGATGGGGGATGCGCCGCCTGCGGCGGATTGACTCGGCATTAAAAACCGCTAAACAAAAATCGGTATGCCAAAACAAGTAAACAAACACCAGTAAAAAACCGCATTCTTACCTTTGCCTTTACCTTACATCCATTCATAATGCCGCATAACTTCTGTGTTGAAGTCATACAGGAGACTGTTCTCAACATACCCGAAAAATAGACAACCCTCACATTGAGTTGAAATTGTTTTTCTCATATCCTTTGACGAGTTCCACACATTCTCAATACCGTTTTTTACATTACCAAGTGAATCTCTGTGAACACGACAGTTCTCCAAAGTGCCATCCACAGTCACATTCAGGATAATGTCGCTTGCATGGCACCTGTAATCGGCCGTGAGGTTCTTGACCATGGTAAGATATGAAATTGAATTGATGATCGGATAGCCCTGTTCTTTCATCTCGATTATGCGCTGGACAGTATTGTGGTATTTTTCCATATCCTTTATCCCGATCTCATCCCAAACATCCCTGTCAATGCCTCCGAATTCATAGAGCGGTTCAAACGAGATCCTGACATCCATCTCCTTTGCAAGATGGATGAGAGGTTCGATATCATCAAGGTTCTTGCCGCTTATCACACAGTTCATTAGCAATGGATTCTTCCGCCCTTCCTTCGCTTTTTTGATCCCTGGCATGATCTCATCAATATCGATTCCCCGAATTTCCCTGTAACTCTCAATGCCGTCAACGGATACGGACAGGTAATCAAGGTCTTTTAGCTCATCAGCCCTCTTTTCAAGGAGTTTCCCATTGGTAATGAGTGATGTTATCATCCCGATATTATGCGCGTGTTCAAGAATATCAGGCAGGTCTTCCCGAAGCAACGGTTCCGTAGTCCATGCATTGTAGTACATGATACCAAACGATTTTGCATCGTCAAGCATGCTGAATATTTCTTTGGTGCTCATCTCGTCGCCCCCGGCTTTCCAGTATTCACAGAACTTGCAGCTCATGTTACATTTTGAATTGATGGCATGAGACATTACAAATGGTCTTTTTTTTACACGTAACTGCCACAGGGCTTTTGCTGTAAGTGTGGGAGAGAAAGTGGACATGGGATGTATTTTAGTTAGATGTATAGATAAAGATTGGCTTACGATCTAAGATATAACAAACACGTCCGTCCCAACAATTTGAAATAAGGATAATCACTTGTTGGGGCAGTGAGACTTAATACGATCCAGTTCTTGACAAATACATCTTACATGCTGAGCATGATCTTCATACCCCTGTTCGCAGAGTCTCTTGGGGCAACGTATTTTGAGATCGGGGTGATCAGTGCGGTCTTTGGTGCAACATCTTTTCTTTCATCGTTCATATTTGGCAAAGCAGCAGACATCCATCGTTTGAAAAAGGTCATTATTTTAGGTTTTGTAGTATCTGCGATCACATTCTTTTTGCAGATATTCGCATACGATCCATTCTCACTTGCGGTCACAAGGGGACTTGCAGGGTTTAGTGTAGGGATGTATCCTGCTGCTCTTATCGCTTATGTGCATTACCAAAAGCGCAGTATAGGCAAGTTCAGTTCATTCGGGGCGCTCGGCTGGATGGCAGGATACCTGCTGGCGGGACTTATTGGGAATATCATCTACCTGTTTGCTTTATCCTCCATTTTCTACTGTTTTGCACTGATCGGTGCCATGCGTATGGAAGATATCGAAACGCCAGTGATCTATGCAACATATTTTTCCATTGATACATTTACAGGTAACATCGGCACATACCTGTCATTTTTTATACGCCATAGCGGTGCGGTGGCTGTGTGGACGATATTCCCGCTCTATCTTGCATCACTTGGTGCTAATACGTTTTGGATGGGGACACTCTATGCGATCAATCCGGCGGTACAATTTTTGGTGATGCGCCGACTGGATAGATATAGGAATGAACGGCTCATCGTCTGGGGATATTTACTTTCTGTGGTTGCATTTGCAAGTTATATTATGATCCCGAATTACCTTTTTGTCATACCCGGAATGATTGTAGTAGCATGTTCGTGGTCTTTTCTATATGTCGGCTCGAACCAATTGCTTGTTGAGCGTAACATCGACAAGGCAACTGCTGCAGGACTTTTAAACTCCATGATCGGAGCTTCAGGGATTACGGGGGCACTTATTGGAGGGGGATTGTCACAGATATATGGATTTGAGGCAGTATTGTTATGTGCATCCATCTTCTCGTTGATAGGATTGATAATTTTCAGAATGTTTGACAGTCAAAAAAACAGACAATCAGTTAAGAAGATATATTAATTATAAAATACAACTGGATTTAGATATCATGATTCGCAAATGTAATGAGGATGGATATTTCAGGGGCCACGAATGTCCTGAATGTGGAGATAGTGGCAGGTATGTACTGGATGATGAGCGAGAGGAACGGCTTGGAAGGTTTATTTCCGGTGCTCTCAGGCATTTCCCTTATGATATAGGTCTTGAAATGGACACACAGGGTTGGGTTGACCTGGATCTTCTGTGTGACATTATGGAAAATCGATACAGGTGGGCAACAGAAGAACGCCTTATAGCACTTATTGAATCTGATGTAAAAAGAAGATATGAAGCAGAAGGCTCTCGAATAAGGGCAAGATATGGACATTCCGTTAATGTTGATCTGGATTATCCGGAAAATGAACTTACGTATCTTTATTACGGTGTTAGTTTAGAAGAGGTTGACATGCTTTTGGAGAATGGCATAACACCACTGCGCCAGCGCTATGTGCATCTCAGTACTTCATATAGGAAAGCGCATGAAGCCGCATCGGTTCACACTGAAAATCCAGTTGTGATCGAGGTTGATGCAGAATCTGCACAGCAGGATGGTCTTTTTTTCATGAATGTGAATGATGATATTGTCCTGACAGATGAAGTGCCACCAGAATATCTGAGTATTGTGGCCGCAAAAGAGTGATATTTTCCTCTTACCTGACAGATACCTTTACGAGTTTGACCTTCTGGTCATCCTCAAGTCCATCTATTTTTTGCACCTTGAACTTCACATCAAGGAATTGTTCAGTTACCCAGATGTTCGTCAGCGTATGCTGTGTCAGTTCCCGCACAGTAAAAGAACCAAATCCAACCTCTGGTCCGCAAAGTTCCAGACCCAAACCCAAACCCAAACCCAAACCCAAACCCATATATGGGATCAACTGGTCAGCAAGATGCACATCCACGGATGCACCGCTACAAATTTCTGTGAGTATTTCTTTTGCGGCATTTTCACCAACTTTTTCGGCAGGTAGACCTCGTTTTCCAAGTGCACTCCCTCCAACCATGCCGTGCCATAAACTTATCCCGCTGCCAGTTGAGCGGCAGGTTACGCAAACGGTCTCAATTTCGCAATCATATCCCGCATCCCTGATCAATGATGCAGCCGAATCCGCCTGTCGCTTTGCCACGTGTTCGGGCAGGTTCGCGCAATGGGATATGCCGTATATCTTTCCCTTTCCGATCTCTGTCGTAAGATCAAAACCTTTGAATCTGGCAGGTTTGAGATGTGCGCGCACTCGTCCACCACCTTTTGGATAATAACCGCGTGCAAGAAGTTCAATCTCACAATCGTATCCCATCTTTGACAGTGCACTGAAGGTTACGTGTTTCAGATAATCAATAGTTGGAGACCATGCGACATCAGTACCTCCTGTAATGGTCAGTTCAACACCATCAGGCGTGCAGGCTGCAGCAGGCATGATGCACTGGAGGAGAAGTGAGATACTTCCTGCAGTTCCGATATCAATATCAAGTTTAACGTTATCCCCCTTCAGTTCCATTGGAGCGAACATGACATCGGTCGAGCCTATTGACAGTCCTGTTACATCAGCATCGCATAGCAGGGCCGCTGTCTCTATCGATTTCACGTGCTGTGGCTTAAGCCCTGGCTTTGGTCGGTTCTTTCGGATATTGGTGACCCTGATTTTTTTTCCGGTCACTGCAGACAGGGCCACGGCTGTTCTGATGATCTGTCCACCTCCTTCTCCGTATGAACCGTCGATCTCAATGATATTCCCATCTCCTACATTTTTTTGTAAGCGTCTTTTATCGCATACATGATCGGGTCGATCAACATAGACACCGGGGGCGCGTAGCATGTTTCCATCTCCAGCATCTCATCAATGGTCGCTCTCTTTCTAATTGCGAATGCGAGCCCGTCGATGCGCTCCTTGACTCCCTCTCCAGCGATCACCTGTGCACCTATCAGATACCTGTCACTGAATATGAGTTTGATGAATATCTGGCTGCCTTCCGGGTAATATGAAGCACGTGTCAGGCCTTTTGACATACCTGTTATGATATTTTCGCCATTTTTTTCAGCGATCCGGCTCGTAAGACCCACAGCCCCTATCTGAAAGTCTCCGGCAACGCAGACCCATGGATTTATTATTGGACCAAAGGTGGAAGGCGTACCGCACATGTTATCTGCGATCACGGCAGCCATTCTTCGTGCAGTGCTTCCAAGTTGGCTTACAAAAGGTTCTCTGGTAATAAGATTATAAATCTCTGCACATTCACCTCCTGAAAACACATCTGTATGGAATGCATCTCCAATCTTTACCCGCAGTTGTTCATCCACTACAATACCACCGCTTTTGCCGATCTCAATTTGGGTATTCCGTGTAAGTGAAGTATCAGGTAATACACCTGCAGAGATTATTACAGTATCAGTCGGTATATCGGTGCCATCAATGGTGACTGATTCAACTGTTGCGGTGCCGTTGATGGATTCGGGCACAGTGTCGGTTATGACCTCTACCCCCATTGACACAAGATGCGACCGCACGATCTCGGACATGTCCGGGTCAATGTTATGTGAGAGGAGTGAGTAGTTGCGGTTAACAAGTGTTGTGTTAATTCCACGTTTTGCCGCAGATGCTGCAACTTCAACACCGATCGAACCGCCACCTATGATGGTCAGGTTATCAGTGTTTTTCAGTGCATTTTGGATCTTCATGCCATCTGATAGGGTGCGAAGTGTAAATATATTATCAAGTTCGATATTAGGTTTGATGTTGTCAGGTATTTGTGTGCGACTTCCGGTTGCGATCACAAGTTTGTCAAAGGAAAGTACCTCATCGCCTAAATGGATCGTTTTAGAATCTATGTCAATTGCATTGACTGTGGTGTTCAGTCTAATGTTTATTCCCATTTGTTCGAAGAATTCAGGTTTTTTTACAATCAGGTCCTCAAAATCTTCGATCTCGCCACCAAGTACGAACGGGATCCCGCACTGACTATATGCAGTGTGTGCGTCTTTTGATATGACTGTAATAGAATAGTTCCCATGGCGCTGTGTGTGTGTTGCAACTGCCATTCCAGCAGCACCGCCACCGATTATCACAAGTTTTTGACGTGAGTTTGTTTTTTCATACATGTGTTAAAGAATATCAATATGGGATATTAGAGTTTGGATTCATATGATAATCGATCTACAATAAAAAGTAGAAATAAATGTAGGGGTGGAAATAATCAATAAATTATAATTATAATTATAATTGTAATTATAATAAAAAATAGATTGAAGCAGTAGATTATTGCGAACGAGCGAGTTGGGGAGTGGGGGTTATTGTAGCAAAAAATGCTTGAAAAAAATCCCGCTCGTTCCAATTAAACATATATTCACACTGTTATATAATGTTTTCGAATTTTTGTTACCACATATTTTTACCGAAATCCTCTATAACCCAAGTTTGACAGTTATCACTCTTTCTTGAAGAGAATGTCTGCTCTTTTGCCCTATAATTCTCATATATTGTCAGGAAAACCTATTTGACAGTTGAAAAATTATCTACTTAGAATCTACGTAATTTCCTGTTTTTCTCCTCAAAATCAGTGTATTCATTGGGTCAAAATTCGCATAAATGAAATTTTATCTCATTTTTCACGTAATCTACCGTAACTGTCAAATTCATTGTTGGATTTTTTGATGATTTTGTTGTACTGATCACTGAGCAACTAATTGAGTTTCAATAAGCATGGGAATAAAAAATGTGTTTTGATTTTACCTGTTTTAACTGTCAAATTGCAAGTTTAAAAATAAGCTAAAAATCATAAAAATCGAATTCAACAGACTACAATCTATCTGTCAAATTAGATGGAGAAAAAAAGTCTTAAAAAACGAATTATGGAACTGATAAATAAAGGATACAATCAGCAAGAAATATAAGCGTCAAACTTGGGATAAAAAACCACAAGTTTATTAACCTTCAACCACTTATTACAATTTGTAATCACTCAATGCAGATTACATTCGTGATTAAAAATCAATGAACAGCGTAACTAAACGCTTAAACATTTCATTGGTATGATCACATTTACAATAATAGTTAGAATCATTAGTAATATTTAATTTACAACATCATAATAAAATTCAAATTTCATATACACAAGAGAGCATATTTACAGTATGAGGTTTTAGCAGATAAAAAAAGATACGATAATGGGCATTGACAAAATATTTGTCAAGATTTCCACAAAAATTTTAAATCAAAACTCTTAATATTCTAGGAGCATAGGCATTCATAACAGTCTACTTGACTGCAATTACAAAAAGGATGGTTTTGTTTCGGATTATTGGCAATTCAACAATAAATGAGTTGTGTTCATATCGGATCTAATATGCAAACAGCATGATGCAAAAACATTTACACTCACTGTTTCTATTGTGGCATTGTGTAAAAAGTTCGACATATAAAAACACGAACAACAACTTGTACAGGACATTGTACAAACACAGTATTATTATTTGAGGGAAAATCAGTTCTGACTGGTATGGATATGCCAGAAACTATTTTCCTGATCAATCAATGTTGTAAATTATTTTTATTCTGCTATTTTTGTATGTATGACATAATGTAAAATTATGTCAATCCGACTTTGTCGGATCCCTTGTATAAAATACAAGGCATCTGAGTTAATTCAATTGCATAGAAGGATTTACTCGATAATGTAAAACAAGCCTTGCATGGGCTTCAAACAAGAAAATTTTCGCTAACGCTTAGATTAACTTGCACTATATGTTTATAAAACATATACTACGAGAAAATGCTCACTTCGTTTGCATTAACTCTCACTATATATTTGTAAAATATATGCTATGAAAAACGCACAATAAGAAAATTTAATTGTGGAGGATATAAATATGCAAAATACAGATACTACAAAATACATCATTCATTCCAAGATCAGTGCGGATGGGGTCATTGAGCGCCCCGATATAGTCGGTGCAATTTTCGGACAGACCGAAGGGTTGCTTGGCTCAGACCTTGACCTGCGCGACCTTCAAAAAACAGGTCGTATAGGCAGGATAGAGGTTCTTGTAAATACAAAAGGCGGGAAAGCAAAAGGAAACATCCTGATCCCTTCAAGCCTTGATAAGGTTGAGACATCGATCCTTGCGGCTTCACTTGAAACGATTGACAGAGTTGGTCCTTGCAGTGCACAGATCGAGATAACAAACATTGAGGATGTGCGCGCGACAAAGAGGAAACATATCGTTGACAGGGCTAAGTTCATTCTCACCGAGATGTTCGATGTTAATCTACCTGAATCACAGGAGATCGCTGACGAGGTACGTCAGTCCGTGCGCATTGAGGAGATGCAGTATTACGGTAAGAACAAAATCCCATGTGGTCCTAACATGCTTGACTCGGATGCTATTGTGGTTGTCGAAGGGCGTGCTGATGTTCTCAACCTTTTGCGATATGGTATCAAGAACACAGTTTGTGTCGGCGGTACAAATGTTCCACCTGAAGTTGCAGAACTTACTAAAACAAGATCAGTTACTGCATTCACAGATGGTGACCGTGGAGGGGAACTTATCATCAAGGAACTTCTTCAGGTTGCAGATATTGACTATATTGCCAGGGCACCTGATGGAAAAAGCGTTGAAGATCTTGTCCAGAGGGAGATCGTGCGGGCGCTGCGCCAGAAGATACCTGTTGAACAGGTTATGGAGAAATATTCTATAAAGCAGTCCGAGCCTTCCAAGGCCCAAAGGGTCACAAGGGTGTCAAACAGAAATGAACGAAGAGATGCAGAAGTTAAGGAACCTGTGGCTGAAAAGGTTGAAAGGACTAAAAGGATTGAACGGATTGAAAAGACTCCTACAAAACGACATAATCGAACAGTGTCAGAACCGTCACAACAACGCCGCGGGGAACCTGCAAGAAAAGTAGAATCAAAGTCAAAAGTTACAGTATCTGCAAAAGAAGCAATGGAGGGCAGCAGATTCAAAATCCATGCAGATGAATTGTTGGGTACACTTGGGGCGCGCTTGTTAGGATCAGATGATAATGTAGTTGTGGAGACTGCAGTTCGCGATCTTGTGCACACACTAAAGAGCAGTGAAAATATTAAAAGTGTTGTATTTGATGGCGTGATAACTCAAAGGATACTTGATATTGCAGTAGATAAAGGGATCGAGACTCTTGTTGGTGTTAAGATAGGGGACATTTCAAAAAGCCCTGCATCAGTGAAAGTATTTACAGCACAGGGATTGTAATACTTTAAGTCAGGAAATGTGCGAAAACGGTCTTTGGGCCGTATTATATCATTTCCTGGCAACTTCTTTTTTATTGTATATGTTTTATAAACATATAGTTCGAGTCGGCACAATTCCAAAATCCAGTTATTTCAACAATTTCATTAGACGCAGATTTACGCTGATTTACGCGGATGCAACTTTAAATCAGCGTAAATCTGTGTGAATCTGCGTCTTGAAAATAACTGGAAAATGGGACAGTGTCGTTCGAGTCAATCTGAGCGTCAGCGAAGATTTTCTCGTTGTATATAATCTATAGGATTATGTACTCCAAGTTAATGCGAACGAAGTGAGCATTTTCTTGTATCTTTTTTTTAAAATTGTATTGCATTTATTGCAATTCTGACAAATTGTCAGCATGAAACAATCAATCAAGACACTTCAGTATGTCTTTTGGTTCATATCTGGGTTTGATGATCCTTGTGCGTCCGCGCGTACCCTTGCCTGAGAAATTAGCATCCACGAACTGGACTGTATTGAGTTTATTCACCATATCATAAAACCTGGTATAACCAAGTTTTGTTATCTCGTGGAAAGACTTGTACAATTCTCCTGTCTGGGCATCCTCACCTTTTGCGATCAATTTGAGCAGTGTTTTTTCATCAGGTGTAAGTGACTGGATACTCCGGCAGAGATGCATCAATCTGGATGCTTCGTAAGCCTTCTCAACATCTTCTATGGTGATTGTCCGGCTTGCACGGCGCTCGGCATTCAATCCTGAACGCTTGAGCAGATTCACACCAACACGCAGATCTCCTGTCCGGTCAACGTAATCAACAATCCTGTCTCGGACTTCATCAGAAACAACATTCGGGAAAAATGCATGTTTAGACCTGTTTGAAACAATATCCTGCAATTCACCATAGTCATACCTCTGGAAATCGATCTCCTCCGGCAGGAACACGGAATTGACTTTCTGGTCAAAATTGTAAAGTTTCCCGGTATCACTAACAATGGTAATAATTCCCACTTTTGCCCCGGGATACTCCTCGTGTGCACGAAGGAGTGAATACATCACTTCATCTGCATGACCTTCATAAAACAGGTAATTGATATCGTCCAGTGCAACAACCAAGACCTTTTCGGTTTCAGCAAGATGTTCTGCGACTTTCTCAAATATTTTGCGAAACGATACACCGGATGATGGCGGGGAAACGTTGAACAGTTTTTTGTATATTCTGGCGATTACGGCAAAACGTGTCGAATCCATCTGACAGTTGACCTTCACAAAGATTATATTATCTGTGTGCTCCCTCATCTCCTCAAACACTTTCAGGACAGCAGTGGTTTTTCCAGTACCTGGCGGTCCAGTCAATAGACAATTTACGGGGCGCATTCCGCGCATGGCCGGGCGCAGGCTGTATTTCAACGCTTGTAATTGATTATCACGATGTGCAAAATAATCGGGTAGATAGTCAAGTTCGAGCACCTCTCCGTTTTTAAAAATGGTCTCATCCCAAAGAAGCATATCCTTGTTCACTAACGTATCTCCTTGATTTCACTCAAACTTACACATTAACTTATATATACACATAATAGTCTTTTGCTTTGATACACTGCAATACATCAGGGTTAAATAGAAAATTATATGAATACTTAACCTATTATATGATATAAAAAAAAGGTGATAATTATGGATAACATATTAAAATCAGATTATTTGTTATATTATCTTGCATTTATTGTTGGTGCGGTAGGATTTGTAATGTGTATTATCTTCATTCCGTTCAAATCAGTTGCAACATTAATGATGATGATATCGGGTGTAGGAGTTGTGCTGTTCAGCATGTTTCTTCTTGTACTTGCACTTTTACTTGACGCACATAGCGGTAAATTTACATTTTAAGAAAGTTTGTTTACAAAACTTTCTTTATTTTTATTTTTATTTTTATCTTTATTTTTATTTTTCACATATCTAAAATTAACAACTAATCAATTCGCCATTTGTTTGCAAACACGGTCATTTCGGCATTTGATACAAAACCAACTAACCCCATACCAGACTTCTCTGCAGCATCGATTCCGCTATCAAATGGAGCACTTTTAGTTACGATCAAAGGTATGCCGGCACGTGCAGCCTTTAATACCATCCCGGCTGACTGCCTGCCAGTTGAGAGAAGGTAAAGTTGTGATACATCAATATTGTTAAGTGCTGCATAACCTACAACCTTATCGATGGCATTGTGGCGCCCGATATCAACTGCTTTTGTAACCAGTTCACCTTTCATTGAAACCAATGCCGCAAGATGAGTGCCTCTTGTCAGGCGATACACATCTGATTCAAGGAACTTTATACCGGAAAATACAGAACTTGCCGGAAATACGGCATCTGGACTTACACTAACATCTTCATTGGTCTGCCATTTGATACCGATACAGCCAGATGAGCGTAGTTCGTGCCAGAGTGTAAAATCATCAGTACATTTAATATCGATATTAACTTTCATGCCGTCGGCTTGAACATCCACGATCTCATCAGGACCAACGATCCCCTCACATATTGCATATCCGACTGCAAGTTCCCTTGCACATATGGGGGATGCAAGGATGGATGCTGCACGGGTGCCATTCACAGACAATTCGATCGAAACCTCTTTTGCAACAGTGCGCTCAGATGAAAACGTCTCGCCGTCTTTTTGAATAGTAGTCACAGAATAGCTTTTTGTGTATCTTTGGGGCATTCATGACATATTTAACGTTATGATATATAGGACATTTTATAAGGATCCAAAAAAGCAAGTTACGTCACAAGAGTGGTTATCTGGGACACTGAATCAACGAACAGATCCACTTCTTCCTGTGTATTGTACAATCCAAACGATGCTCTGGCAGCACCCTCTACCTTAAGGAACTGGATACTTGGCATAGCGCAGTGATGTCCGCTTCGCACACATATCTTTTTTGTCTCATCCAGTATCATGGCAACATCGTGTGCATTGAGTCCCACTACATTGAATGGTACAACACCTGCACGATCCTGTGGTCCATATACTTCAACCAGATCCATTTCTGCAAGCCTCCGTGCTGCATCTTTTGCAAGGGCAGTCTCATGGCGCTCGATATTAACCGTGCCGAGTTCCTGCACATATTCTACTGCGCGCCCAAGTCCGATAACACCTGGAATGTTTGGTGTTCCCGCTTCAAACTTAGCAGGAGATGGTTCAAGTTCAAAACCCATTGATGTGACCGCGTGTACTGTACCGCCCCCAACATAGGTCGGGGCGAGCATATCCGGCTCCTTAACATACAGAACACCGGTACCCTGTGGACCAAGCAAACCCTTGTGGCCTGAAGTAGCAAAAAAATCACAGTCGAGCGCGGCCACGTCAAGTGGCATGTGACCTGCGGACTGCGCGCCGTCAATAAGTACTTGCGCGCCGCCTTTGTGTGCAATTTTCACTATTCTTGCAACGTCCTGGATCGAGCCAAACACATTAGAAACATGGGTGATTGCAACAAGGCGAGTTTTGTCGATTATGGCATCTTCGACATCATTTGGATTTATTATGCCGTATTCATTTGGGCTTATAATCGTAACTTCAACACCCTGCTCACGCAAACGCATCCATGGAAGTAAATTGGAATGATGTTCAATCAGTGTTGTGATTATATGGTCACCGGATTTCCATTCAATTCCATGCGCAACCATGTTGATGCTTTCAGTAGTGTTCTTTGTGAATATCGTCTTTTTGTAATCGATGTTCAAAAATGAAGCCACACTTTCACGTGCATCCTCGTAATGATTTGTGGTCTGGCGTGCAAGCCTGTGTGCGCCTCTTCCGTGGTTGCCTGCGTATTTATAAAAATAATCTTCCATAGCCAAAACTACCTGTACGGGTGTCTGGGTAGTTGCAGCACTATCTAAATAGACAACTTCCTTTAGAACCGGAAAATCTTCACGAATGGAATAGACATCATACATGCAAATCTGTAATGGTGCTAAATTAGAAATAGATTTTGCAGACAGATCTTGCAGGCTACTTAGCCTGCAAACCGCCGATCATAAAACGATAAAGATCCAACTCTTCGGAATCCAGTTTATCTGCAGTGTGCCCACTGATCACTATGTGGGAAACATTACCTGCTTTTTCGTGGTTTCTAAGTTTAAATTTAAGTTTATCATTATTTTTCATTATAGTTCTCATACTACATTTCCTCCGGTCTCTTCAATCGTATTATTTAAAAAACGACATCAGTTAACTTAATATATAGCAAAATCAACATCTTTGTAATGTTATTGTTGCTGAATTGTTAATAATAACTCCATATTATATATAATTAACCGTTGTGGCGGTTGAGATGCCTCTTTCTTACTTGTCGCAAGATATATAATATATGCAAGAGCGTTTGCTAACCATGACCGAGATAATTATTGATGAGTCGCTGTTCTATTTAGATGGCACTCAAAGAGTACACGATGGAGAAACGACCCTCAAAAATGCAAAGAGTCAACTTAAGACAATAGGTGTGACCCGTATCGCAGACATAACCGACCTTGACAGGATCGGGATTCCGGTATTTTCATCCATTCGCCCAAGTGCTGCAAAGGGCGGAATATCCATTTATTCTGGAAAAGGAGCAACCGCAGACCAGGCACGCATCTCTGCAATGATGGAAGGTTTTGAGAGATGTCTTGCTGAAAGAGCGGGGACAAATGATAACATTGATACTGATATTTCGGCACAAACGATTATAAAAACGCATGAAGAAGCAGTTGCAGATCACAACATACTTGATCCGGCATTGCTTCTTCTACCGGAACCACTTCTACCCGACAAACTGGTTG
The DNA here is from genome assembly GCA_023544565.1 of Methanosarcinaceae archaeon. Lineage (GTDB taxonomy): Archaea > Halobacteriota > Methanosarcinia > Methanosarcinales > Methanosarcinaceae > Methanovorans. The sequence goes on along the minus strand of JAMJFS010000001.1, from coordinate 36,421 downwards.
ACTGGACGGAAGGATGGGACCTGCTGAAAAACGAAGTGATATTCGTTCCTTCAAATGCCGTTTATCACCCATACATAGAACCCGGACAATGTGTGAAACTCTTTCGAAGCAATACTAATGGTCTTGCAGCAGGAAATGTGATGGAAGAAGCAATATTCCACGGATTGCTGGAAGTTATTGAGCGAGATGCATTGAGCAGTGCTGAGTTCAACAGGAATACGGGAAAAGAACTCATTTTGACACAAGACGATGGGATTAACTATGAACTTGTTCAAAAGTTCAATGATACAGGCGTGGAGATCAGGCTGTGGGTGCTTAATCATGATACCAATGTCACGACAGTCGTTGCTGCAACTGATGATATTAAATCAAAGGATCCAGCAATGCTGGTAATGGGTGCAGGTTCACACCTAAAACCTGAAATTGCAGTCAGCCGGGCAATTACTGAAGCCGCCCAATCCAGACTTGTGCAAATTCATGGGGCACGCGAGGATACAGACCGTGAAAAATTTGTCCGTAACATCGGATACGACCAAATAAAACGTATGAACAAGTTCTGGTATGGTGATAAAGAGACGATATCGCTTGCAGAGATAAAAGATGTCTCAACACCAACCCCGGCAGAAAATATTAGAGTTGTACTTAACCAACTCAAGAATATCGTTGATAATGTTATTGTGGTTAATCTATCAAGAGAGGGTGTAAACATACCTGTTGTACGTGTAATCATTCCAACATTTGAATTATATACTCTTGATCGTGAACGTGTCGGAAGTAGGATGAAATTGGTTAAAAGACAAAGTCTTGCAAAAGAAGACAGGCCATGGAGAAGGGGAAGAAAGCCAAGATGAACAAAGTACTTCGCCCAATAGTATTTGCAGGCACAAGTATCAGCCATGAAGATGCAAAAAAAATACTTGACGCCAATGTTAAATATAGCCGACCGGTTTTTCGATGTGATATTCAAAAGGCTGTTAAAAATGGATACAATGTCATAGGGATCATTGATGGCATATTCTTTGACAAGACCGCAGTTGCCCACAAAGAGATAATCAAGGCACTAAAAAGCGGAGTTATCGTTGTCGGCGGTTGCAGTATGGGAGCACTCCGCGCATCTGAACTCGATACTTACGGAATGATAGGTGTCGGTAAGGTGTACGAATGGTACCGCGACGGTGTCATCGAAGCTGATGATGAGGTGGCTGTGGCTACCAATCCAGACACTTTTGAACCTGTGTCAAACCCGATGGTTAATATCCGGGAAACTTTTAATGCAGCATGTGATAGCGGGATTATCGATAGTAAAACACTAGATTTGTTGATGGGTATAGCGAAAGGGACGCATTATACCGAAAGGACATATTTCGGGATAGCGAAAAAAGCTGTCAAGAACGGTGTGCTATCATCCGATGCAGGTGATGTGCTTATTAAATACTGCAAAGAGCAAGAAGTCGACGTTAAACGCAATGATGCAATTGAGGTTCTTGAGAAAGTTAAAGAGATACTTGAGGAGTAGTTCTCTTTTTTTAATAGTGACACAGTTCCAAAATCCAGTTATTTCAACGATTTTATTAGACGCAGATACACTCCTTGCGGAGTTGAGTGCCTGCTACGCCTGAAGGGCGTGCAGGTAACGCTGATTTACGCGGATGCAACCTTAAATCAGCGTAAATCTGTGTGAATCAGAGTCTTGAAAATAACTGTAAAATGGGACAGTGTTTTTAATAGTATATGTTTTATAAACATATAGTTCTAGTTAATGCGAACGAAGTGAGCATTTTCTTGTTGTATATAATTTATAGAATTATATAGTCCGAGTCAATTCGACCGAAGGGAGAATTTTCTCGTTTAAATGAAACAGAAACTTTCTTTTTCGATGTGTTCCGCTTTATTCAGATAAACTGATCTAATTTATTTTGCATTGGTTATGATCTTTATGGATGTTTTTACATTTGGCCGGTTTCAGCACAAACCATTGCAAAAAAAGTGATATATGCGATAAAATCATATTATAAAATCATGCGGGGTGAGCATAAATGAGTAAAGTCAAACTATTCAAAGGCCGGAATTTTAAGAATATTGAATTATATAAAGACATTTCTAAGGATGAATGGAATGATCCAAACTGGCAGATCTCTAACTCCATCACAACTTTGGCCCAGCTTGAAAAGGTTATTTCACTAAATGATTTTCAGAAAAAATGTATAGATAAGGCAATCATGACCTCAAGCCCAATGAGAATTACCCCATATTACGCATCCCTGATGCCACAGGACTCATTCAATATCACGGACAAAACAGGAAATTCCATCCCAGACAGGGTTGATCCAATATTCAGACAATCTGTTCCTACTCCTGCAGCATATCTTTTTAAGGTCGGGCTGGATGATCCAATGTCAGAAAAGGATCGCTCATACGGGTGTGTGTACCAGCGCTATCCCAACAGGGTTGCATTTAAGGTAACAAAGACATGCTATACATATTGCAATCACTGCCAGAGAAAAAAGGACATAGGCAAAACAACTTCTGAAATGGCCCCTGATTACGAAAAGGGAATTGAGTACTTAAGTAAGAACACAAATATCAATGAAGTTATTCTAACAGGCGGAGACCCCCTCACCCTCCCCCTCGATATACTTGATAACATTCTTGACAGAATCTATTCTATACCCCATGTCAAGATAATTCGCCTTGGCACCAGAGTTCCTGTGGTATTGCCTCAGGCAGTAACAGATGAGATTGTGGATGTACTTAAAAAGTATAGGCCCATGTTCATCTCCATACATTGCAATCATCAAAATGAGATTACAGATGAGTTCAGGATTGCCATAGATAAACTAAAAAATGCAGGTTTCACGATCTTTAACCAGATGGTTGCTCTAAATGGAGTGAACGATGATTTCAAGGTTCTTGCAACCACTTTCTCAAAGCTTTACTGGTTGGGGGTCAAACCATACTACCTGCTTCAGTGTCACAAGACTGCAAGAGTTGGTGAATATATTGTTCCGATACAGAAGATGAGAATTCTTACAAATTATCTAAGAGGGCATATCTCAGGGCCTGCCATCCCTAATTATGTGGTCAATATGGATGGTGGTGGTGGGAAAGTGCTTCTTACCCCCAGTGGCTATGCCCAAGAGCGCTTTGCATTTGAAGACAGTAAATCCTATTTACCCATCCATATTATGAGGACTTGGGATGATACCTTTGTGAAATATCAGGAATTGCTTGATATGACAGAGGAACGTTATAATGATCTTGTGGATACTATGGACGAGTTCTATGGCACAAAGGGCAAGTTCAAACTATGTGTGAATATTATAGACAGGCATGGTGATTATGTGCGCTCCACCAATGTGAATGTAAAGATTCCGCTGATAAAGGACAAGCAGTATCTCCACTTTAATCCAAATGAAATACTTGGATACAGTGAAGGACCCTATGGCCCGGTGACAAATCCACAAGAAGCGCACGAGGATTTTGAACCATAACGGCAATACAATTTTAATTTTAATTACACATCCTTGTAAAATTACTCAAAACCTATTTATACCGCCATGTTGTGTATGGTATGTGCACAACCTTGCACGACACGTTGTTGTGCCTTTGCACCGCAATATTATTTACACGTTGAAACATAAGTAAATTGGGAGATGATTTGTATGGAAATTAAAGATATTAACAAACTTGGGATTGAACTGACCGATATTCTTAAACTTAAAACTTCACCTGTTGCAGTATCGCTGATACCGAATACACATGAAGTGCCGGAAGGTATCAAGAGGCGTGAGCAGCCAACAAGACACTGCCAGATGATAGATGATGTTAGACGCAATGGTTCGCAATACTATACACTCGCAGAAGACCATGCGTGCAAAGGCGGAGCTGCTGTCATGGGATTTTATGAAATGGAACCAAATCTTGCAAATGGGGATGTTTACTTTAAATTGAACAGTTTCAGCACAATTAATGCAGCACGACGTACAATGCAAAAGATCCCAATGCTTCCTGCGGGATATACAAAGGCAATCCTTTATGCACCGGTCGCTGATGCAAAATTCATGCCGGATGTTGTTATGATCGTTTGTAATCCTAAACAGGTAATGCAACTTTCCCAGGTGCTTCTGCATAGACTCGGTGGACGCGTTGAGGCGAATTTTGCAGGAAAACAGAGCCTGTGCGCAGATGGTGTTGCGCAGCCATATAAGACTGGACAGGTAGGAGTTACTGTAGGATGCAGTGGCAGTCGTAAGAATGCAAATATCGAGGATGATGAAATGATAATTAGCATCCCTGTCGAGCGTCTGCATGATATGGTAGAGGCTGCAAAAGTGATGTTTACATAGATATAAGTTTTAGTTTAAATTAAAATTCAAGTTAAAATGCGCAAGTGGACCAAAACCACTTGTTTACCTTTTCTGAATCCCTTTTTTTGACTACATTTGAACTTATAGGTTAAGATTTTTCAACAACCACATGAGTAAAATGCCCATAAAAAGTGCAATTAACTGAACAATTGAATGGTTAAATTCATTCTTCTTGTGAAGTTCAGGGAAAAGGTCTGTGTTTGCCACATAAATGAAACCACCAGCAGCAAATGGCAACAAGAAACTGTTGAATCCCCCGATATTCGAACCTGCATAATAACCTACCAGGGCACCGACAAGAGCGGTCATTGCTGTCAGGACATTTAATAAAATCGCTTTTTTTTTGCTAAAACCGCCATGCAACAACACACCAAAATCACCAATTTCCTGCGGGATCTCGTGAAATATCAGCGCAGTGGTTGCGACAATTCCAACTTGCATATCCACAAGATAACTTGAAGCAATGATCAATCCATCAATGAAGTTGTGTATCGAATCACCCACAAGGTTCATGTAAGCAAATGAATGGACCTCACAACCTGTGTGGTGACAGTGCCTCCAGTGTAGGAATTTTTCTGTGACAAAAAATACGAGGATACCACAAAGGACATACATGAACACTTTAGCAGGACTAGTGCTTTCGAGCGCTTCGGGCAGCAGGTGCAAAAACGCTCCGCCCAGTAAACTGCCGGATGCAAATGCTACTATGAATAACAAGAATTTATCAAGTGTTTTTGCCTGAATGGCAAGGAACAGGACACCTATCAATGATATTAAACTTATAAGGAGCACAGATATAATTATTGCAATTAAGGTGTTCATCTACTATCCCCAAACAATTTTAAATTGATAAAACATGCTATTGCTTATAGATATATCTCAACATATAATTTGTTTATTGTTTTGGGATATTTAAAATATTTATAAGTGGATATATTAAATAGTTCAAAATTACATAAAAGGTGATAAAATATGAGGGTATGTATACCAAGTTTATCTCCCGGTGGCCTTGATGCCTCTGTTTCTGAACATTTCGGCCATTGTGAAGTATTCACCGTAGCCGATATTGAAGACGATAAAATTGTAGCGGCATGGCCTCTTTCCAACGAGCAGGAAGGCGGACACAACTGTAAAATCCCTGTCCAGAGGATCATTGAAGAAGGTGTAGATTGCATGATAGTAGGTGGAATTGGACGCGGTCCACTTATGGGATTCAATCAACTCAAGATCGATGTGTATTCAGGTGCAACAGGAACAATTGAAGATACATTGAATGAGTTTATAAAAGGGTCACTCAGCCTTGTGAACATCGAGCATGTTTGCAAGGGTGGATACCACTGAACAACAGTGATTCCAGTGTGGCAACAAGACCATGTTCGGCTTTTCTTATATTGGCGTGTCAGATAAATACAATCTGAGATATATTGTCATATATGAGTGTGGGAATTGGGGACCAGAGTGTTGATAGACTCGACTTTAGTGATCCTATCGAACTTGTAGATGATGTTCTGCTTAACAAAAACTGGCTTTTGAAAGAGAACTCGAACACGCGCACAAGTCCGTCAGTCATAGACATGCATATTTCATCCCAGATAAAGAAGCGGTACGCTCTTGAAAAACTGTACTCGCCCGATGTCGCGCGCACACACCTTGAGGGCAGGATACACATACATGACCTTCACAGTCCGTTCAAGCCATACTGCAACGGCATTGATGGTCGCATTTTCCTGATGGACGGGCTGCGTTTTCCTGATTCCAGAAGTGATCCTGCAAAACGTTTCGATGCCGCAGTGTATCATACAATGTCATTCATGATGCATTCTCAGCAGTTCTTTGCTGGTGCGCAGGCTGTGGATATGTTCAACTGGCTGCTTGCGCCGCATTTGCATTATGATACACTAGATTTTGATAGGGTTCGGCAAACAATTCAGGGATTTATGTTTCAGATGAACCAGTCTAACCGCATAGGTGCGCAGAGTGCTTTCACTAACATTGGTCTTCGCATACGCTGCCCACCGTCGCTTGCAAACGAGCGTGCAGTCTATGCCGGCAAACTGTTGGATGAGACATATGCTGATTTCGAGGACGAGGCGCGAATAATATACAGCGCTGTGATGAATGTTGCCGAAAGCGGTGATGCAGATGGCACGCCGTTCACATTTCCCCTGGTTACGACCGCGATCACAAAGGACCATGATTTCAACGATCCCCTGTGGCTTGATACAATGAAAGCCACGGCATCCACGGGCGCGCCGTATTTTTTGAACCTTGCAGCAGATTATCTGGAAGAGGATTTCGTACAGGCGATGTGCTGCCGCTTGCTTGTGAAACATGCTGGTGGAGTCTGGACTGCGGGCGGCATGGGAACAGGCTCGAACAAGATAGTCACCATCAATCTTCCAAGAGCCGCACTTGAAGGTTGGAGCGTAAAAGATTTCTTTGTGGAACTTGACAATGTTATGGATACTGCGCGCCAGGCACTGCTTGAGGGAAATGAGATCATCAGTCGTTCCCTGTATGAGTGGAACCTCTTACCCTGGCTTCGCAATACGACAAAAGACGGTGTGCCATATTATGACTTCAAGACACGTCGCCTCACATTTGGTGTGGTCGGGCTTAACGAGTGTCTGCTAAATCTTACCAACGAATCCCTGATCCAGCAGCAGGAACTTGGTCTTAAGATAATTCGGCACATGCTGTCCCGCATTAATGATTATTCAAAAGAGGACGGTATCGGATATACACTTGAACAGACGCCTGCTGAAAGCACGGCGCACCGTCTTGCCAGACTCGATTGTCAGCGTTTCAAGGAACAGGCGCATGAGCAGGGATGCGGAGATTCGGTGTATTATACGAACTCCACCCATGTGCCGTACAATGCTGATGTATCGCTTATAGATAGGATCAATATCGAAGCCGAGTTCCACCCATATTTCACAGGCGGCACCATTAGTCATATCTGGATGGGCGAAAGTTCTCCTGACCCCGATGGGTTGAATGAACTGGTGCAGAAGTTGTCGAAAACAAAACTCGCATACTTCTGTTTCTCACCGGATTTTTCAATATGCGAGAACGGACATACTTCGCGCGGTATGAGTGAAAGTTGTCCTTTGTGCAGCGAGAAAATTGTTGACCATATATCGAGGGTTACGGGGTACTTCGGGCATTCGAGCCAGTGGAATCCGGGTAAACAGAGAGAATATCAGGAGCGACACAGGTATCGGCTTGAGTTTTAGATATAAAACAAAACGCAGTGAACGCCGCTAGGCGGCACGGCCCCATAAGAATGCTTTGCAATTGATTGTGATTTGTCATGTCTGTTTGTATATAATCTGTATGCACTAGCATTATTTGTGTTTTTAATGTATGCGTACACATAATACGCATACCACACCAATGTGCTTTCTTGTTGTATATAATCTATAGGATTATGTACTCCGAGTTAACGCGAACAAAGTGAGCGTTTTCTCGTAATGGCACAATTCCAAAATCCAGTTATTTTTTCAACATCAACTCTAGTCATCATCCATTTATTTCTCGTGTATTTGGGAACGTGCGCACTTCGTGCGGTTGTAGTGTCAGTATTTTGAATGCTTTTTTGAACCGCGCCGATTTTAAAATCAATAATCATATTAATGCAATGGTTGAACAAATTCAAAAAAAGAAACACTAAATACCGATTGCTGCATCATATATCTTATGAATATTGACGCTGTACACAAATCATTCGAGTGGATAAAAAACAGGCAGCCGGAGTCTGTCAAGGAACTTTCTCGCATTATCTCCGCCTGTGCCCTGTGGAACATACCAAACACTGATAATGCAGCGTGCTTGATACGTATGAAACAAGGAGGTGCATGGGACGATTCGGTGCGGGAAACTGCAAGAGCGTGTTCTGCTTTTGCGGATATTGGAATTATTTTTAACGATTCAAAACGATGGCTTTTGAGCCAGCAGCATGAAGGTTCATGGAACGGGAATGTGTACGACACGACATACGCACTGGCGGCTCTTGCCGATATGGGTGAATCGAATAAAGATGGGTGCCTATGGCTTGTTGACAATTATGGCGCGGATTGGGAGCATGTCGGAACTACGGCTCTTATTATCACTGCTCTATGGAAGCAGGATGCACTCTCGGGCAGTGCAGTTTATCGCGATCTTATCAATGAGCGCGCGGAGTGGATACTTTCGCAGCGCGGGGCGGCTGGCGGCTGGGAGTTCATATCAACGAGCAATATTGTTATGCAGGCGCTGATGCTTGTGGGATTCAAGGATGAACTTGATGCATCGGTTCAGTGGCTGCTCGGGGAGATGAATGATGATGGTGCGTGGGGCAAGGAAGACGGGGATGTTATTGCTACGGCACTGGGGTTGATTACGGTTGGGATGTGGGCGGGCAGTTGATACTATGTTCTCCAAGTTTACCCCCTAATTGACAAAATTAGTAAGTCGGTTGGTAGATGGGTTGGTAGATGGGTTGGTAGATGGGTTGGTAGATGGGTTGGCAAGTGGGTTGGCAAGTGGGTTGGCAAGTGGGTTGGCAAGTGGGTTGGTAAGTGGGTTGGTAAGTGGGTTGGTAAGTGGGTTGATAAGTGGGTTGATAAGTGGGTTGGTAAGTGGGTTGGTAAATGGTTGGTAAATGGTTGGTAAATGGGTTAGTGGAAACACAGATATCAATGTTGCAGTTCATAAAGGAACAGGCGAAATGTGCAGGCATGATGGAATTTATCAATTATAACCGACGATTTAATATAAAATCATCGATTATAATCGATAACTTAATATGTTTTCAGCGATTATACTCTACAATATGGATGAACTTGCGAAAATTGCCCTTGAACGGCAGAACCCATGGTGGTTCGAAAAACCGTTTGAGACCGGAATTGACAGGTTGCGATGGTATCCGAAGGTCATGAAATACCTCAAGACAGAAGAAATCCTCCTCCTGATAGGTGCAAGACGCACCGGAAAATCAACACTTGTTTATCAGGTGATAAAAGATCTGCTGGACAACAATGTGCCGCCTGAATCCATACTATTCATCAACCTTGATGAACCTCTGTTCCAGAGCAAATCTAAGGACCCCACATATCTTACCGAGATAATAGAGCAACATCTGGCACTGAAGAAACCTTCAAAACTGTATCTTTTCATAGATGAGATACAGAATTACGATTACTGGGTGCAGACTATCAAAACCCTACATGATACTACAAAGAACATAAAGATAATACTCATAGGTTCAACATCATCCCTTATAAACAAAGAGATCAGCACCAGACTCTCAGGCAGGTACTTTTCAATAACAGTTCATCCCCTGTCGTTTATAGAGTATCTGGACTTTAACGATGTCCACAAACCAACAACCATTGAAAAACTCCAGCATTTCAATAACTATCTTGAGTTCGGTGCTTATCCAAGGGTTGTGCTGGAAAACGACAGTGAACTTAAACAGGAAATCCTTAAAAATTATTTCCAGACTATCTACCTAAAAGATATCATCTATCCAAACAATCTCAGGAACAACAAGGATGTATTTGACCTTCTTTATTTCATTATATCGAACATAGCAAAACCATTCTCTTATTCAAACATAGCAAAAACACTGGAAATATCCTCTGAAACAGTAAAAGAATATCTGAATTTTTCTGAGGATTCATATCTTACATATACATTAACTAAATTCGATCGCTCAGTGAAAAAACAGATCATAAACCCCAAGAAAATCTACTGCCTTGATACAGGACTGGTAAATTCAATATCATTCAGATTTTCAGAAAATCGAGGCAGACTGCTTGAAAATCTTGTGCACATGAACCTGAAACGACAGAACATGGACATATATTATCACAAAGATCACTATGAATGTGATTTTATAATCAAAGAGGGATCAGGCATCACAACTGCCATTCAGGTAACATTGACCCTGAAAGATGAAAGCACACGAAAACGTGAAATCAGAGGATTGATAGAAGCGATGAACACTCATAATCTTGATACAGGACTCATAATAACTGAAAATGAAAAAGAGACTCTGATAATGGATAATAAAACCATCACAATAAAACCGATCTATGAATGGTCGAACGATGAAAACGATATAAATCATGGGCCAAAGCAGCGACTTGATGATATCATTACCAGTTAAACTGCAACCTCAAACTGCAACCTCAAACTGCAACCTCAAACTGCAACCTCAAACTACAACCCCAAACTGCCACCAAAGGACGAAAGAGTAGTCTTTATAATCAACAAATACAATTACTACAATTAGAAGTAACGGTTTTAACAAAAGAGGGAACATCATGCATTTAGTCACAAATAAAGAAGTACTGGATCCCGCAAACAAAGGCGGATACGCAGTTGGAGCGTTTAACATCAACAATATGGAGATCGCACAGGCAGTCGTAACCACCGCATCGGAAATGAATGCGCCTGTGATTCTTGCAGCAAGTCAGGGTGCCATCAGTTATGCGGGTATTGAATATCTTGAAGCGATTGCAAAAGTTGCAGCCTCCAAAACAAATACTCCCGTGACCCTGCACCTTGATCATGGCACGGATTTTAATGTTATATTGCAGTGTATCCGACATGGATTTACCTCTGTGATGATCGATGGATCACACCTGCCTTTTGCGGAGAACATCGCACTTACAAAACGAGTCGTTGAAGTAGCACACCCCTGCGGGGTGTCCGTTGAGGCGGAACTCGGACGACTTGTGGGGGTCGAGGACAACATTTCCGTTGATGAAAAAGATGCCATATTCACACATCCCGATGAGGCGGCGCAGTTTGTTGAAGAGACCGACGTGGATTCGCTTGCGGTTGCGATCGGCAGCGCACACGGGATATACAAAGGTGAACCCAATCTTGATTTCGATAGGCTTGAGAAGATCGACAAAAAAGTTGACATTCCACTCGTATTGCACGGTGCTTCCGGCATACCTGAGGAGAGCATCAAAAAAGCTGTGAAACTTGGAATTAACAAGATCAATATCGATACCGAACTTCGTCTGGCATTCAGGGATGCTGTCAGGAAAGTCGTTACCGAAACGGATGCATACGATCCGCGAAAGATATGTGGACCTGCGCGGGATGCAATGAAAGAGATCGTCAAATACAAGATTGGTATTTTTGGCAGTGAAGGTAAAGCATAAAGTAATACGAGTAAATCTTCGCTATGCTCAGATTAACTTGCACTATATATTTATAAAATATATACTATTAAAAACGTGATAAGTGATCAAAATGAACAATGAATTCATCAAATACCATGCAAGTTCCGATACGTATATTATCGAAAAGAAAGCATATTTTGAGGATGCTGTGGCAATTGATGGTAACGCAATGGTTGGAGCAGGTGCTAATTTTTGGAAAAGGCTGACAGTCAGCGGTTCACTTGAACTTGGAAAAGGCTCGTATGTAAAAGGTCATGTTAAAGCAGATAGTGCTATCATCGGATCACGTACAGAGATCACTGGTAACGTTGAAGTTGAAAATGACCTGACGCTGCTCGATGAAGTTGCAATTGCAGGATCTGCGACTTGTGGGGGAGAAATGCTCGTGCGCCCGGGGTGTTCAATGGCGTTTGCAAAGGCTGAAAAAACTCTTGAACTCATCGGAAAAGTTGATGTAAAAGAGATCGAAACAGGTACAAAAGTGATCGTGCGGTCGGAATAACACAGGTTATTTTCCTTATTCCACATATTATTCTCTTTGGTATGAAAATACCCTTATTTTATTGCCCGTGGGTGTCCCGACGGGTCATGAATGTTTATTTTTATTTTTCCCTTTCCTCTGCCAGCAGTTTTAATATCCTGTTTCGAAGTATATTTGCTTCTGGGCCAGTCCTATCACGTGGTCGCAGAAGATCAACATTAATGATCTCTCGGATCTTGGCTGGACGTGCACTCATGATTACGATTCTGTCCGCAAGGAACACCGCTTCATCCACACTGTGGGTCACAAATAAGATGGTTACATTTTTTTTATCCCATATTTCCAGAAGTTCATACTGTAGCATGTTCCTAGTCTGGGCATCAAGTGCCCCGAAAGGCTCATCCATGATCAATACCTGCGGCTCTGTTGCAAGTGCACGGGCAATTGCGACTCTTTGTCGCATCCCACCTGAGAGTTCGTAAGGATAACTATTCTTGAATAATTCAAGACCTACGAATTCCACATATTTTTCTGCGATCTCGCGTGCTTTTTTCTTTTTTAAACCTTGCATCTGCGGTCCAAACGCAACATTGTCTATTACAGTTCTCCACGGAAAAAGAGAATATTCCTGAAATACCATACCTCGTTTTGGGTCTGGAATAGTAATTTTCGTACCATCGAGCAGTATCTCGCCGGTTGTGGGAGTGTCAAGTCCGGCAATGATACGCAGGAGTGTGGTTTTACCGCAACCTGATGGACCGATGAAACAGACGAATTCTTTATCTTTTATCTCAAGATTCACATTGTTAAGTGCCTTTGTTGGTGCGCTGCCTTTTTTACCAAATATCCGCGAAACGTTGGTCACTGTTAGTCTGCCCATTTACATCACGACTCCCTCGCGCCATTTAAGCAAGCGTTCATCCACGTAGTACCTAAATGCCCTATCAATAACAAGTCCAATGAAACCGAGTAGCAGCATATAAACAAGCACGAAATCCATCTGGTGCAAGTAATAGTGCCACCATATCTTGTATCCAAGGCCATTCGTGCTGACCCCGAACATTTCTGCGGCAACAAGACACATCCAGCCGACTCCCATAGCGATCCGTATCCCTGCCGCGATGGAAGGGAGTGCAGATGGAAGTGCGACATAGCGTATAAGAGAGAGATCGCGCGTGCAACCCAAAACATTTGCTGCTTCCACATATATGATAGAAACGTTCTTAAATCCAGTATAGGTGTTTATGATAACTGGGAACACGGCACCAATAAATACTACAAAACCGGCTGATTGATGAGTTAGGCCAAACCATATAATTGCAAAAGGGATCCATGCAAGCGGCGGGATGGGGCGTATGATCTCGATTATTGGGTCAAAGATACGGTTTATAGTTTTGAACCACCCCATTAGGATACCGATAGGTATTCCAATAATCAATGCAAAAAATAGTCCAATTCCAAAGTGAAGCAAACTTACGGATATGTCCGTGTATATTGCACCGCTTTCTATTACTTTAAAAAAAGATAACACAACATCAACAAAACTTGGTAAGAACAATTTGTTCTTTACAAGCAAGTCTGCAACAAGTTGCCACAATACAACCACAGTTAAAAGCGAAAGTGCTTCAAGTCCTCTTTTGTGTATTGCCTCCTTGATATTGTTGTCCATGTATCCTCCGGAATGTGGGGGGCAGGTGCCCTCCTTTCTCCGGAACTAATTACGCGCGGTTTGTTAATGTATGTTACCATTTTTGATAGTGTGTGTTTTAAGTATAGCTTCCGAGTTAAATCGATCAAAAAAGAAATCTAACTCGGTTGCTGTGGACTTACATTTTCACGGCTTCAAAGAAACTCAGATCGAATATGTCTTCTTTTGTAAGCGGTTTTTGGATGTATCCAAGATCGTATTGTACTGTGGTATAACCAACTGTGGAATCTACGATAAGGTTCGGATCGGATATCCATGCACCGTCCCAATCTTCAAGAGACTTGTCTACTTTTTCAATCTCCCATCCGGTCTTATTTGAAAATATCGCACCTGCTTCATCAACGTTGTTTTTGTTGTATTCTGTTGCTTTTATGTGAGTGCTTACGATCTGCTCGACCAGAGCAGGATTTTCTCTTATAAGTTTCCCGCTGACAACCAAAACACAGCATGCATGGTCTTTAGACATGTCGCCTGATGCCATTACAGAAACTCCGTTACCTTCGCTCTCAATAATTGCAGGTGCCGGATGTGGCAGGAATACACCGTCAACCTTACTTGCAGATATGGCATTTATTGCATCGCCGGGCCCCATGCCAACAATTTCAACATCGGTTTCCGGGTCGATATTGTTATCTTTTAACCAATCTCTTAAAAGTGTATCCTGAATAGTACCTGCGGGAAATGTTGCGATCTTCAGACCTTTAAGGTCTTGTGGACCTGTGTAATTTATCTCAGGGCGAAGCACAAGGTTGGAACCCTGGGTTTGCACGCCCGCAACGATCTTTGCATCCAGTCCACTGCTAAGAGCGGATATTACAGGAGCAGCACCTACGTAAGCGATATCAAGGTCACCCGCAAGCATTGCCTGCATTTCAGGTGCACCTGTTGGGAATTCATATTCATTTATGTTTTCTATGCCAAAAGATGCGAGATCTTCAGCCCACCAGCCTTTTTCCATCGCGGTCATGTGTGCGATCTGGTGCGTGCTTGGCTGATATCCAATGTTTAGTTCTGTCATCTGTTCTTCTTTAGGAGCAGTGCATCCAGATACGAATGCTGCTGCCAATAATATGATCGTTACAAATAATATTCCTTTTATTTTCATAAAATTGCTACCTCAGTTGTATGGTGAATAATAAATTAGACTATTATATTATCGTTAGATTATTGTATATATAAGTTGCCTAAAAGTAAATGATTATATCCTAAAAGTATTAATATGTTTGAATATATGTCCTGTATTGGATAGGGACGTATTAGTAAAATGATTATTGATGGAGATATTAAAAAATGAGTGTTGTTGATAAAATAATTGTTTCTGTGTTTGAATCGGATAATGCGTTCCAAAAAACTCTTTCAAAATCCATCAAAGAGGATCTGGATATGACAGTTCTTGATTTTTCCGAGCAGGCAAAAATCCCTCCAAGTACTATGTACAAAATACTGTCGGGGAATCGGGAGCCTAATATAAAGACGCTCCGCCAGATCGTAAAGACAGTACGAAAACTGGAAGGGTCTGAGCATGGTGATTTTATTGCGGTGATCGCTGCCCGTCCTGTGCTGGATAGTATTAGCGAAACAAAAAGAAAGATCGGCGGCACGCTTTTAACCATACGGGAATATTCCGCCACTTCTATTGAGGAAGCGATCATTGCAGCAGTCCGTGCCGAGCGTGAGGGTGCGAAAGCACTTGTTTGTGCACCTATTGTCAGTACAACTGTCGAGAAGATTTTACGGATACCGGTTGCTACTATTATGCCAAAGAACAGTATGATAGAAGCGATCGAACTTGCGGCGCGGAAGATTGCTTGAAAAAACATGAAGTTTTAAGTTTCTCTTTAACATTGTGTGGGTAACATCACTATTCATAATATGTTTTCAAACATGGAAATCACATTGCCTTAATTAATAGACAGGATGAACCGGATTTACAGGATATGAGTGGTCTGCCCCATCCTGTAAATCCTGTCAAATATTTACCCATTCAATTTTGGGGAGATCCAGTTTTAATCTTCAAGTTTAAAGCAACTTTATGAACTCATCTGGTGAAAGTCCTGATTGTCTTATTATGGACTTTAGAGTTCCGATTGGTATTTCTTTATAATTTGGAATTATAACAATGAATGTTTTGTGGAATATTTATCCCTTCATTTTTATGTGACTTCCCTTTTGTGAAACAACTTGAAAGCTAATGCTGATCAGAGCTTTTATTATATCATGCGCTGACAGAATGGGAAGTTTTGACATTGGAAACCTCAAATGTAGTTAAAAAAGAAGTTGTTTGTGGTATCAATACATCTTCATCTTCCAAATATAGTTCCACGGCTTCTTTTAAGTTTGCAACGGCTTCTTCAACTGTTTTCCCCTGACTTGCGATATCTACATCAGGACACCACGATACATACCAGTCATTTTCTTTGTGCACTACGGCAGAGAATTTTTGCAATTGTTCTATGTTTAAAAGTATGGAATGCATACATTAAATTATTTTTGACATGCGCAGCTTTGCATTAACAATCAAAATAGTAGTAGAATCTTAATCAAAATTAAAAATGAACCACAGAGAACAGAGTATTTGTATTTTTCTCTGTATCCCCATGTGGTTTTTTAAATGTTAAGAAGTGTTGAAAAATGAGTCTATCGAACTGATTCGATAAACTCAGCTACTTTTGCAGTGACCATTTCCACTGTCCATCCACCGGCTGTGAACATGTATCCAACTGCTACTGCTGCGAATACTCCGAGTATTCCAAGAACATAGATGGCTGTACCTCCTGCTTTTTCAAGCACTTCAAAGGTGCCTGAAAGGCCATTGACTTCTACCAGATATGTGCCTGGCTCGTCTTTGGATATCTCGAATTCAATGGTTGTTGAATTACCTATATCAAGTGTGATCTGCTGGGATTCTGTGAGATTCCCATTTATCATTAGGTCAACATTGTAGTTACCTGCTGCTGTTCCGGTGTTTATTGCATCAAATGTTATTGTGACATCCTTGCCCTTCTTAACTTCAAGAGGTGATATTACAAGGTTTGAGAACTCGAACTTTGCTTCAAGTGCAAGAACCTCAATATTGAGTTCCGCATCCAGAAGACCAGTCTTGGTTGCAGTTAACTTGTGCATGCCCGGTTCCTTCACAGTGTAGAAAATGGTGCCATCAAGTGATGTTGTGCCAAGTGATTTTCCATCAAAGGACACATCCACACCATCTATCGCCTCGCCGCTAATTGCCTTGATGGTTGAGATCATTAACTGGTTGCCTTCGTAAACAGTGTCAGGAGAGACTTCAATGCTCATTTTCTTTGTTTCATCCATTGGGGATATGACCTCTACCTTACCACTTGCAGATACATAACCTTCCTTTTCGGCTGTGACTGTATATGTTCCAGCCAGTGCAGGCTTGTATGTTAGAGTTCCATCTACTGATGTCTTACCAACGTTATCATCATCGAACTTGACCGCGACATCCCTTACTGTTGCACCGCGTGAGGTTACAATGATGGATACGTAATCTCCCTGTTTTACAGATGAAGGCATGCTAATATCAAGTGAATCCTGGGGCGCAGTCTTGATCTCTACGTATGGATAGTATCTGACAGTGCTCGAATCTGCAACCTTGAACTGGATGTCGCCCATGATCGGGATACTCTTGCCTTTTGTGAGTGAGATGGAATTATCGTTCATCATCACAATACTGCCGGATGTTGAAGTGACTTTCATCTTTCCGTATGTGTCACCATCCTTGACAGTGATATACTGATCCGATATCTGGAATATAGCATCTACAAACACTGCGCTGGATTCTCTACCCTGGAATATCTCCCCAAAATAAACAGCAATTATCGGGACATCATCGGACGAGCCAAGGTCTTTCTCATAAACATACGTTTTACCGGCCGTGACAATACTCATATCCCCGATTTCGGATCCATCTTTTGAAAGTGATACTGCGACCTTGTCTCCGTTCTTGTCAACTTCGATTATGTTGAGCACATAGCCTTCATCCAAAATGAGTCCTGCACCAGAATGAATAGCACGGGATTTGTCTTCGTTTATCAGAACTTTGGACAACTGGCCATCTGAAATTAAGCTAACGGCACTGCGGGTTGTATCGAATGCACCTGGCGGATAACCTGCAAAGTAATTCTTTGCCATGAAACCTACTACATTATATCCAGTAACAGTAGTCCATCCTGGGGAACTTGTGTATTCAAAATTCACTTTGGATGGTGTGGCGGTGTAAACCAGTTTATTTTCACCTATTGTAGTTCCTGAAGATGTTACTTTTAGAGATTCTGTAGCAATACCCTCGTCCATATTGTAGTAAAAACCTTCAAAGTTAAGGGGTGTCCATTCAAATGTTGTATCTTCTGTTACAGTTCCACGCAATTCATAGGTGCCAGGTTTTGTCATATCCACAAATGGTGCAAAACGAATATCACTGGAATCTGCAACAAGGAATTTAATCTTGCCCATAATGTCAATTGTTTTTCCTTCACTAAGTGTGATGGTGTTGTCGTTTGACATTTTTATTTCATTGGCGTTGATATCATCCACTTCCATCTTTCCGTAGCTGTCACCAACCTTGACTGCGATATATTCATCCGATATCTGGAATATTCCCTTCACGAATATTGCACTTGTTTCAGTTCCCTGAAATATTTCATCAAAGTGGACTACAATTATAGGCACATCGTCTGCTGAACCAAGATCATTACTGTAAATGTAATTCTGGCCTGAAGACTTAATTGTACTGTCCAATTCAGAACCGTCTTTTGTAAGTGTTACAAAAACCTTGTCTCCGTTCTTGTCAACTTCAACAATATTGAGTGTGTATCCATCTTCAAGGATCAATGCTGAACCTGCGTATAATGAACGTGATTTATCCTCATTTATCAATACTTTGGACATCTGTCCACTTGAGATGAGGCTTACATCACTGGTTAAACCAAACGTTCCTGAAGGATACCCTGCAAAATAATTTTCTGCCATAAATCCAATGACTTCATATGAATTCCAGCCAGCGCCAGAATGTTCAAAATCAGTTGTTATTGGTTCTGTAGTGTATTCCAAATCACCAGAACTTATCGATCTATCAGAATAACCATCGAGTTTAATTGTCATTGTTTCTGAACTAAATCCTGAATCAAGATCATAGTAAAATCCAGAGTAACTCTCTGCTGTCCATTTGTATTCAAGCGATGGAGATGTAAGCGCATCCCATATTCGGTCGCCGGTGTAGAAGGTTTTTGACCGTACATTCCATGTCCATGTTTTTTGAGTAGTTCCATTAGCATTAGTAGCAATTGCAGTCACATTATATGATCCTACAGACGCATTAGAATTTCCATATGAAGAATATTTTATATTTGAATCGGTTTGAACAGGTAAACCATTAATTTTCCATATAATTGTGCAGTTCTGATTCGTAGTCGCGTTAAAATTTTGAGTATCACCAACTGTGGTTTCTGGGTTGTCAGTTGGATTATGGACATCTATACTTAGAGACTCATTTGTTACTGTCCAGTCCCATTTCTCCTGATCAGTCCCATTTATATTTTCGGCAAATACTGTGAGATTATGAGTGCCTAGTTGTGCAGAACTGTTGTAATATGATGCCGTTTGAGTGCTATTGTTGGTAAAAAGCGTAGTTCCATCAAGTATCCAAGTAATATTAGCAACCTGATTCACGGTTGCTGTGAAAGTTCTTGATGCGCCCGTAAAATCAGAAACAGATGCAGAAGGTGATGTTAATGACACTACTGGAATAGGATTTGCAACTGTCCAAATCCATTCTTTCTGATCAGTACCATTTATATTTTCAGCAACAGCCGTAACATTATAAACACCAGCCGGTGCAGTAGTATTTGAATATGTGTCATTTGTTTGATTTACCACTGCCTGTATATTCGAGCCGTTCATGTACCATGTGATGTTACATGTTTCATTTACAGTTACATCAAATGACTGTCCAACTCCTGTATCTGTTGATAGGGGGGTGCTTGGTGAAGATAAGTTAATATTTGGTGCACCCATCGCCCCACCACAAAACAATCCTAAAACTAACAATCCAATAAAAGCAAATCTTGCATATTTTCTCATAATCATTAACATTACCTTCCAATATTTTTCATCAAAAAATTCTTACAATTACTTACTCGCTAACTGTTCATATCCTTTTCGATTAACACACTCAACCGAACCGCTCACCAATTCCACCATAACACCCTTGCCATTCTCAACAACTTCCCCGACAACACTAAGATCACACACACCGCGCGCCGCCTCCATCATATCCGAACTCACCGTGAACAACAACCCAAAATCCCCACCTGTATAAAGCGCAAGTTCCAGCGCACCGTCCGCATTTTCGGCAAACGCACGCACCTCATCCATAATCGGCAGCGCGTTTTCATAAATCTTGAAACCAACTCCGCCGGCATCTGCAAGATCATGCAGCGACATTGCAAGTCCATCGCTAATATCCATCATCGAAGTAACCGCGCCCCCATCCAAACCTGCAAGTCCCTGTGCCTCATCCGTTTGTGGCATTGGCTCAAACAGCGCGCGTAAAATAGAATCACTTACCTTTGCACCAGTCTCAAGCGCACGAAGTGCTGCGCCAGCAGAACCCACATATCCGGTCACGCACACCTTGTCCCCGACCCGCGCGCCGCTTCTTATCAAAAGATCACACTTTTTCACTCGCCCGATTGCAGTTCCTGTAATAGTCAACTCATCGTGGGTATCGATATCACCGCCAATAACGGTTGTACCGCACGCCTTTGCGCAATCAGCCATCCCGCGTGCGATCTGTTCAACAAATCCGACATCCGTATCCGCAGGAAAACCAAGCGCCGAAAGGAAACCAACAGGACGCGCGCCCATAGATGCAACATCACTCAGGTTCACAGCCGCAGACATCCAGCCGATCTGCCATGGGGTCATCTGCTGCGGGAAATCCGTAGTCCGGTGGAGCATATCAGTCGTAACAACAAGGCAATAGTTATCCGAGATGTCAATGACAGCGCAATCATCCGCGCCAGCACCAAGAATTATTTCGGGACTGCTGGTGGAGTTGAATATTTTCGACAGGCGCGCGATCAGGGGACGCTCGCCGATTGTAGATACAGGGGATGCTTTAGTCATATTTATTATTTATATCATTCAATTATCATTATATTTTTTTTTAACCGCAAATGAACGCAGATACACTCATCTGCTATCGCAGTTGAGTGCCTGCCACGCTTACAGCGTAGCAGGTAACGCAGATTTTGTTGCAACAGAAAGTGCATCAAACATAAAATAACGCGGAGCGCATCTGCGTTCATTTGCGTGTATCTGCGGTTAATTCGGTATTGTCCATGTTTATTTTAAATTTCTAAATATTATTAACGATTCCCTTAAAAACCATATATGGTTATCCACGTATCCTATTCCTAATTAATAAAATTCCACCGGCGATCACAATTATAAATATCACTATTGGAAGTGCATATCCAACAAACACGATCAGTGCAGCCACACTGGAAATGAAACCAGAAACAGATTCCGACAATGCATCCCGAATACCCCATGACTGAGTGATCGGTCTTGGTTCACTCACACGCACAGTGATCGTTGAAAGATCAACCTTATCATTCAAATACTTCAACCTGCCAGTCAGACTCTCGATCTCTCCACGAATGCGCCCAAGTTCCCTTTCAACATCCAGGACTTCTTCCACAGTTGTAGCCATTTCCAATATCTCAACAAGACGTTCTTCCTGCTTCTCAAGATTTCCAAGACGGGCACTAAGATCAATATACTCCTCTGTAACATCCCTGCCGCTTATGCTCTTTGATGTAACCTCACCAAGCGTTTCTATCTCACCTATAACCGAAGTGAAACCATTCTTTGGCACTCTTATTGTAGCATGGCCTTCCTTTTGGTCACCCTCATAATAACTATCATACACAGATGAACTTGAAACAAAACCTCCAGCCGCCTGTGTAATTTTTATGATCTCATCTATCGCAGCTGCAGAATCATCAACCTTGATAGCCAGATCCGCAGTTGATATCACCTTTCTTTCCACCGATTCTTCAACTGCTTCATCGTATGAATTATCCGAAAAACCAGATTCTGCGGGATATGCACCTTTGCTCTCTGCTAAAGAATATTCAACTGCAACACTATCATACTCAACATTTCGTGTCTGTACGCCTGTTTCCTGACTCACACAGCCGGATGCCAGTATTCCAAAAACCAAAAATATCAAAACAAATACACTATATATTCGCTTCATATCAGCACGTTCCATTAAATAGTATTTAATTAATTACGTAAATTACCGTAATTAATGCTACTCAACAAACATATAAAAGACATTTCTAAGCTTCGAATCTATTCGAACTTAACCTTCTCGTTACCGTAATCTTTCACACGGATCCAGATATTATCCCAAAATTCATGCGCATGTCCTGCAAGTTCCAATATCTCATCCCTGTCAAAAGGCAAGGTTTCACGCAGGCTCTCACGCATAGCATTTTCAAAAAGCCCCTGCTGGATAACATAAGGAATATCCTCATCAGTGACATGTTCGGCAATCCATCTGGCAATCATGGAAATTTCATCAGCACTACCAATAAGCCCACGTATCACAGTAGTCCTGATCTCAAGTTCAACATCACTCGCAGCAACAATATCAACAGTTCTCGTCACCCGATCCACAATTTCTTCCGGCGTACCAACAACGCTTTCATACTCCCCATAACCCACGATCCTGCCATACATCTCCACATCATCCGGCGAGGCTTTCACGTCAATAAAGAACTTATCAACCAAACCATCCGCGATCAGTTCAGCCGCACGATCAGGATAAAAACCATTGGTATGGATGCCGACAAGCAATCCATTCTCTTTCGCAAACGCAGCAAGATGTTTCAATGCACCTATTTGCATAAGTGGTTCACCTCCTGAGAACAGGACACTGCTCACAAAAGGCTTTGACTTAATAATATCCTTCTCGATCTCTGCCGTATCAATAATATCAGGATCGGACAGATACTTATAATTGTGACAATACGGACATCTGAAAGGACAGGCCCTGAAAAAAATAGAGATTGACACCCTTCCGTGCCAATCAACAGTTGAGATTGGAATGGTTAGCCCATAATTTACTTTCATCCAATCCTCTGCAACACAATAATTTACCTCAGGTCATGTCAGCCGCACTATATCGCATGCGGTCTTTAAGTTCCTGTTTCTTTCCGGCATTCCAGCCATCCACAGCCTGAATATAACCTGTGACCCTTGAAAGGTGCTCGATATTGTCGGAACCGCAGTTTGAACATTCACTTTTTAATCCTGACTCGACATGGAAATCGTTCATACACACAGTCATATCCTTCGTGAACGCAAAGTATCCTACCTGTGTATTCCTTGCAAGGTTCATCGCAAATTCTTTAAGACCCTTTGAATCAGGGTGTCCTTCGCCCATCCAGATATGGAGGATATTCCCACCATCCACGATCGGGAAGAAGGTCTGTTCAATATTGATCCTGTCAATGATGGAGATATTTGCGCCTGGTGGTGCATGAGTTCCATTGGTATAATAGACCGGAAGATCACGAGTTTCCTTTACCATCTTTCTTGCACCCTCAATATCACCCTTGACAACATTTTCAGCAAACTCAGCAAATTCATCATGCAGAAGATCAGATACTGCAAACCTCTGGCATGTTGTTTCAGCAGGTGTTCTTGCAAGAGCAATCTCAATACTATACTTCTGCCCCAATTCCCGCGCATACATTTCCATTTCGGTCATTGCACGAACTGCGAGTTTGAACGAATCTTTGGATTCATGCATCTGCGCACCTGTATGGTGCTGTACAAGTTCGTTGAGACCAATAATGCCAATAGTGTAAACAAGAGCTTCCAGATCCACAGCAACTGAACCGCGCTTACCTGTGATTGGATCCTTTGGTTGTTGGGTCGCAAACGGCATCCTGCCGCTTTTCATGATATTCTCCATCCAGTAACGCTTGGTCTTGAACACGTCAATGGTCTGGTCCATCATGTGTTTAAGTTCTGCGAACAGTTTCTGGTCATCTCCTTTTGCACGATATGCAGCCCTTGGGCAATTAAGTGAAACAACCTGCCATGCACCCATCGAGAAGTGCATTCCATCCTTGAAATATAACTTATCATCGAAATGTGAATCATCCTCGGCAGTTGCAGAGAACTGGTAAGCACAACACTGATAACATGATATCCCTTCGCCTGCGCTCCTGTATGCCGGCAATTGGTTATCGAAATACGGTGTACCATATTTTGCAGCAAGATCGAATGACAAAGTGTAAAGTTCATCATATGTAGGGAGTTCAGGATTTGCACGGTTGAAATTCTCATCTTCCTGCATAAAGTCAGGCTCGATAGAGATCTCCGGTTTAGGGAAATTGAATGGTTTACCCCAGTAATCACCCTTCATCATGACATTCATGATAGCCTTGAACCCGAGTCTCACCTCGCGTTCAAAATTATCATAGGTTCGGAGTTCAGCTTGCTCTCCATTCCATACACGCCCCTTGTAAACAACAGGCTTGTCTTTCCAGAGTTTTGGAATACCCGGGGACAATTGTACTGAAGAGAAAACAAGCTGACCACCTCTAGCAACCATCATCTGAGTCATCTCGTAGACGAACATTTGCATGAGCTGTTCGATCTCGGGATACTCCATCCCCTCAAAGTATGGAGCCATAAACGTAAGGAAATTATAGAACCCCTGTCCGCCCGCAAAATTGGTCTGCGCGCTTCCAAGAGCCTTTACTGCATGCAGGATAGCAACCTCTGCCTTCATTGCAGGGCCGGCTACACTTGCTTTTGTACCTGAACCGTCAGGCATGAGTCCGTAGTAGAAGAAATACCTAAGATCCCAGTCCTGACAGAACGCACGGGTTCCGAGATACTCAAGGTCGTGAATATGAATATCACCATTGAGGTGAAGGTCGGCAAGTTTTGGTGGCAACAGAAGCAAGTACTGTTCTTTAGAGATCTTATCCGCTTTCTTCTTGTGGGATGTTTCTGCATTTTCCTGCAGGTTGGCATTATCCTTTGCCTCAAATCCTGTACCTATATCTATCCTGTATGCATCATACACAGGAGTACCAACACGCGTTGAAATGTTACGCCATTCGACATGTCCGCGCTCAAGGAGTACAATATTAACGATCTCACGAACCAGTGGACCTGACAGGAACTTTAAGTCCATGCCGCGAATTCGTTTTTCTGTTTCTTTTGCAATTTCTCTGGCATATTCTCGTGTAATTGCCGGCTTGTTATAGAACTGCTCACTGAGTACTGTTTCTTTTACAAGTTGCTCCACAACTACATTCTTATTCCAGTCGACCATGTGCCCATCTGTTGTGCGCACCTTGGGCATGGTCGATATCGATTGTCCGTCCAATGTTTTTTGCACAGCATGGTGCTCTGTGAATGGATCATTGTCCCCTTTGCTCATATTATCCGGCTCCTTTTTTTTATAATTGTAAAATACTATAAGATATCACTCAGTGTGTCAAGATTCACTTCAGCTCCATTGAAAAGAGCCTCATACTCCAAAAAGTTATCACCGATCTGTAAAACAGGCGCTGTTACCGTAAATACACCATTTACCCGCAATTCTGTCAATGACTCTGCAGTGGACATATCCGCCACATCAAAAGACACATTATTTGATTTCAATACCTTTTTCAGTAACTCGCATTTAGGGCAAGTTTGGGTTGTGTATATTATGATTCCAGACATGATTCGCACCTTTTAAGTTAGATAATTTTTTTAAAATAATAAATTACAAAAGGAGGGGCGAGTGGACACTGTCTGATAAAAACGTACCCAGTCGCCATTAATTATAATGTGAATATAATCCTCTGATTGTAAATTATACAACGTAATTAGAGTTAATAAGGCTTTTCAATTCCACGTTTGTATAACATATTTTTTTATGTATGACCATATATGGTAATAAATACATATGAAATTCACACAATTATTACCATATGTGGTAACATATAAAAATTGCCAAAAGATGTATATCTTAACCTCCGTTATAACAGATAACTCCAAAACAAGAGGTGTACAAAATAAACGCACAACTACCATCCGGATGCCAGCCACTTGATGAACTCCTTGGGGGCGGATTCGAAACAGGAGTTGTAACCCAGATATTTGGGGAAGCGGGTAGCGGAAAAACTAACATCTGTATCCAACTTGCCGTTGAATGTGTTAAACGCGGCAAGAAAGTAATTTTTATAGATACTGAAAGCGTCTCACCTGACAGGTTCAGACAGATAGCAGGCGAGAATGCAAAAGAGATAGCACAGCAAATTATTATTTTTGAACCTCATAATTTTGAAGAACAATATGCTGCCGTAAAAGAGATCGAAAAAATTGCCGGTGAGAACATCGGTTTAGTTATAGTAGACTCTGCGACCGCATACTACAGGTTTGAACTGGGCGACGAGGATTCAAGCATCAGGACCCGTCGTGAACTTTCTAACCAAATAGGGTTGCTGCATAGTCTTGCACGCAAACATAACATGATCGTGGTAATTACCAACCAGGTTTATACTGACGTCGGTTCAGGTGCATTCAAACCTATTGGGGGGAGCGGTCTCGAACACATATCAAAGACCATAGTCCAACTCGAACGCACGGAAAATCGTGAAGGTAAAAGATGCGCAAAACTGTGGAAACACCGCTCGCGCCCTGAAGGCGAGACATGCAAATTCACCATCACCGCCAATGGCGTGAGATAAAAAATTAGAACTACCAAAATTCTCCAACTATATGTCTTCGTAAACTTTACTGCGATAGTCTACTGTCAAAACAAGAACTTGAAGTTTATTCTTTTTGATTGTGTATAGTACTCAATATTTTCCAATTCTCAGGCTCCAGAGATCGATAGCAATCAGATGTTTTCCTAGCTCGGGATATTTTTCGAGCTGAAATACTTTTTTTAGTATTCTGTCTCTTACCGATTTATTGAGTTTTTTTAGATCCGTTTTAAATTTTCGATCAAATAGCAAAACATACATCAATCAAACACCAAGTCATCTTTTGTGAGGTACTCGCCAGAATCTATTCTGCTAAAGGCCTGTTTAACTGCTGTTATAGTTCCCTTTTCGGAAAGAACGTTAATTGTTTCTGTCAAACGATCAATGTATTCGAGCATGTCATCATATTCGTCTTTGTAAAGCCAGATTTTGTTCGATGAATTATGAGTTTCCATACAACGTAATCTTACCTTAAACTATTAAATACTTAGGGCTAACATTTCAAACTCTGCGTTCTCTGCGTGCTTTGCGTTTTGAACATATTATTGATCTTTAGTGTTTTTGGATACGACACACTCAATGTTGAGGAGATCCAAAAATAGTATTTGATTCAATATTTTTAACGCCGAAACAAACCGGCGCATGTAGCACGTTCCTGCACCATAAAGATGAAATACAATATGGTTTTCAAGTGTTGGCGTATTTATTGTTCTGAGAATTGTATATTGTATATTTTGGTCATGGGTTTGGTATTATCGTATTACGCCGCCTGTGGCGGTTGTTATATCAGTTTTAGTTTCAGCTAAACAAACCCAAAAAATCCATCACATTCTTGCGATCGTAATATAACCTGTATGACCCACCCGTGTTGTTGCCGGACGTGTGCCCCTATCTGAAAATGTTATCTCGCGCTCAATGCATTCAATTGTCAGCACATCTACAAAACCAACCTCTACCATTCTGTCGCGGATCTCTTTTGTCTGTTCAATAAATGGGGAATAAGTGACAACGAATCCACCAGGGAGTAGCACTTTCCTGACATTGGAAATAACATCCTTCGAATCAATTGTATCAAGGGTCACAACATCGAATTTCTCATCAAGGGTCGCGATCTCATCCACGATATTGCCGCAGCGCACTTCTACATTATCAAGACCTGCACGTTCCATATTTTTACGCGCAATATCTACGAACTCATCCCGAACCTCATAACTCAAAACACGTTTTGCGATCGAACCAAGATACATCGCAAGAATACCCGAACCTGTGCCGGCGTCCAGAACCGAATCTTCTTTGTTCAAACCCGTGTATGCAATTACAGAACCAATATCCTTTGGGATCATTGGCGCACCCGTGCGCTTGGCATATTTGAAATGATCCGGCATGCGCGGTTTCTGAATAATAAACTCCTGTCCCATGTGAGATATTATAGTATCCCCTATCTCTTTTTGTAACAGCTCTTCCAGATCAATGATGCCAAAATCAGTATGGAACTTTTCAACTGATACAGCAGTAATGAACTCACGTAATTTCCCTTTTTGTTCTGCCCTTAAAAGAACTGTTTCACCCAATATCATTTATTTCCAACCTGATCTCGAATTAAAATTAAAATTATACTTATAATCATATCATTTTCTGCTATATCTATTGACTTGTATTTTTACAATATCCCGTGGTATTGAATGCTTATTCATGCCCAGATATTCCATGATCGCCGAAAACTCACGTCCATACGAATCCTTGAGCGAACTCGCATATTCCACACCATCACTTGTAAGGACATATTCATACCGTTGTTTGAAACGTTCATTACTTTCATAATACCGCAGATCTTCATCAACAATACCCATTGCAACCAATATCTGCAGGTCCTCAAACAACCTTTCGCTATAAGGAAATCCATATCTTTTGTGGAAACTGTAATCGAACAGGTTCTTTAATATCTCGTCCTTGCTAAATAATTCCACAGTATTATATAACCATGTGATGTTGCGGATTTTGGGAATCGAAATGTAGATGCTGTCTTTTTCCTCAAAAATATTATGGACGCCATAGATAAGAAGTAACAATCCCTCTATAGGGAGATATTGTTCACCACGAATGAACCGGATAAGTTTTGGAGAAATATCATCAACAAGCACCCGCATCTTTGATTCCATTTCAACAGCATCAACCACTGCATCTGGATGTGCGAATGCTGTCAATGACATCTGCCGTGATATTGCACGTACCAATCCGTTTGCAAGTACGGATTCGTCATAGAAAAAACACTCATCATCTTTTATTGCAACTCGTGTATTCTTTGGAACTCCTGATGCTACGCTCAGGTCTATCAAAACATCATCCAACCCTTTTGTAAGTTCAGTCTCGAACATCTTTATTGCGACCCCATGACGTGCAATTGTCGATAGAGCCATTTTTGTGACTGGAGGTAATGTTTTTTGGGTAAACCTCACACATGGATCATATATTTTTCCATCACGAATGTTTGTCATGAACTTTTTAGCATTGGGACTGCCATTTGTCTTTATAAAACCAAGCAGATCATTGTCATTATACACTGTGAAGAACTTAATCATAGCAGCAGTCACTGCATTCTTTCCACCGTTCTCTTCTACATTTGACAACGCATCTTCAAGAGCATATAGCAACATCACACGCGCTGCCTGTGTCTTTGGGTGATGTATGATCGCTGTATAATGATGTGCGCGTGCGATAAGCATGGATTCGGCTGCGGTTAGTGCCATGTCCTCGCCATAACTTGAACCCTCAGATGCTCCGAGCACGATACGATTGTCCTTAATCATCAAACTCTGGACGATCTGGTCAACATCGATAAGTCCGAGTGACACACCAGTGTGGTAGGAATCACGCAAAAGGAAATCGATCCTGTCTGCATCTATATCGCCTGATATGATGTGACCAAGATATGGACGGTCAAGTGAATGCGCATCTCCTGTTGCCATCTTTGCGATCTCATCAAAGAATATGTGTGTATCGACCCCGAACTCCGATTCGACATGCTGGCATATATTCGTCTCATTCGAAAATATGTTATTTATAATATTCTTTGTGAATGACTCGTGCTTGACGACTTTTTTGCCTTCGATCCTTGGCTGAAATTTTGTATTCCGTTTAAGTACACCTTCAACAGCATGCGATAATGCAGAATGACCGACATCATGCAACAATCCTGCGATCCTGACCTTTTGCACTTCTTCCGGTTCAAGTCCAAGTGAATTTGCAATTATTGATGCAGTATGCATTGTACCAATGCTATGCTCAAAACGTGTATGATTGGCGCCAGGATAGACCACGTCCGCGAGCCCGAGTTGTTGGATCTTGCGCAATCGCTGGACCTGGCGTGTGTTTACGAGCATTTGTTCCAGTTCACTTAGTATGACCGTTTTATGAACCGGATCATGTATTATCATGGGTATTGACATTGTTGGAATATAATGAGTTAAGAGTTATATATAAGGGTGGGAAATGTTCAATGGACTTTTATGGCAAAGTTCCAATCATTCTAACAAAACGATTGAATACATTTTTATGCAACATTCTCCCTTAAATCAGATAGTGACCAACATGAGAACAATAGACTGGGACAACGAATCCAATACCGTTATTATGGTCGACCAGACCTTACTTCCAAATGAATACAAGATCATCGAATGCAAAACACTCAGTGCCCTGTGCGAATCGATAAAATCCCTACGTGTCCGTGGCGCACCTGCACTTGGTGCAGCAGGAGGTTTTGGTATGGCACTTGCTGCGACTTTGAGCAGTGCAAATACAATGGAAGAATTGATAAAAAATCTGGAAATTGCTGCAACGACTATAAAAGCCACGCGTCCGACTGCGGTTAATCTTGCATGGGGTGTAAACAGGGTGATGCACGCCGTCTTGGATGCTTATGATGTGGATGGTATCCGTGATGTCACAATTGCAGAATCAATGCAGATCGCTGACGAAGATGTTGCCATTAATAAAAAACTGGGCGAGAACGGCGCAAAATTGCTTGATGATGGTGATACCGTGATGACGCATTGCAATGCGGGCAGGATGGCATGTGTTGATTGGGGAACTGCACTTGGCGTAATACGCTCGGCTGTTGCTGCCGGAAAACAGATCAATGTAATAGCATGTGAGACCCGCCCCCTCAATCAGGGTGGCAGAATTACGACATGGGAACTCATGCAGGATAACATTCCGGTAAAACTTATCACGGATTCGATGTCAGGACACGTGATGCGTAAGGGAATGGTCGATAAGGTTATCGTTGGTGCTGACAGAATAACTGAGGATGCGGTGTTCAACAAGATAGGTACGTATACACATTCTGTTATTGCGAAGGAACACGAAGTTCCGTTCTATGTGGCGGCACCAGTATCTACTTTTGATTTTGAGGGCTGGGAGGACAGTGTTGAGATCGAATTGCGTGATCCGGATGAACTGCGGTTCTTTGGAAAAGTGCAAATTGCACCACTGGATGTTGAAGTGTATAATCCTGCTTTTGATGCGACACCAATGGAGAACATCAGTGCAATAATTACAGAGCGAGGGATTTTTGAGCCGCCTTTTTTAATCGATGAAGTGAAAATGTGAATATTTCGATCGATGCAACGGCAATTATAATATGGGCGCAAACCTTTAAACCTTATAATGCATGAATGAGATTAATTAACCATAAAGTTACTAATGTTTAGATACAATATTGTTTCAAATATTAAACTGAACAAATGATTATTACACATATCACACAGGGAGGAAATAATGGCAAAAAAATCAAGTGGCAATGGACTCATGTCATCCGCAGGTCTTATGCGGTACTATGATGCCGATAAAAAAGCAGTACATATAGAGCCAAAAACCGTAGTCGCATTTGGACTCATTGCGGGTATTGCAATATTAGTTTTAAATGCAAATTTTGGCCTCTGGCCATAAAATAACTTATTTGGTCAGAATTGTGTTTAAGGTAATTAATTACCGAAACAATGAACCTGACTAAAACAGCATTCTTTTTTGTATTACTCCTAATACTGGCAGGAGTCTACGGAATCCTGCAAACCCCGGATCCCAGTGAATGGATAATATCAGATGGGGGGTTGATCTCATATCCACAACGCGGGGATGTTGTCTATTCAATCACGGATATGGAGGACACGGGGACCAGCGATACACTCAAATTGGTCTCATTTGAAAGTCAAAATACAGTCATAAATGGATTGCTGAGGATCCCGGGATCTGATACAAAAGTTCCTGCAGTAGTGCTCCTGCCAGGTGCAGGGGTGACAAAAGAGAATGAACAGGGGCTCGCATCTATAATTTCAATTATGGGGTATGCATCGATTGCACTTGACCAGCGAAACCTTGGCGGGATCGACCCACAGGGCGACCTTGAGATGTTCAAAAAAGGCATGGATCCAGTGGAGTACAGTATGGTCTATGATGTACTTAAGGCAGCAGATGTGCTGCGCAAGCAATCTGAAATTGATTCTGACAATATCGCAATAATCGGTTCAAGCAACGGAGGAAGATTTGCTATAATCGCGACTGCACTAGACCCTGCGATTAAAGGTGTTATTGGTATCAGCACAAGCGGATATGACACAGATTCAATCGATCCGGCAAGGGTCGGTGACATGGAAGCATACACATTCTACATATCAATTGATCCTGACATGTATATCAGACAGATTTCGCCGCGCCGGGTAGTGATGCTTCATTCATTAAATGATACGATCATTCCATACGAAATGGCACAAAAAACCTTTGATAAGGCAGGCGAGCCAAAAGCAATGTACAATATTACAGACCCCACACACGGATACACAGGTTCAATGCAGCCATATCTTGAACAGGAACTTCAAACTATTTTTACATTTTAGTTGTGAACAAGAAAATGCTCACTTCGTTCGCATTAACTCGGACTATATAATTCTATAAATTATATACAACGAGAAAATCTTCGCTGACGCTCAGATTGACTCGGACTATATAATTCTATAAATTATATACTATGAAAAAAGTGACAAGATGTCAATCCTGTCTATTTTAATGACATCGGAGTAATGCCGGAGGGAACCACTCCACTACTTACGGTTGCTGGTGCATCACTGATATCAGCCAATGCTTCCTCCCATATTTCCCGTGATATTTGATCAATGGAACTTTTTGGAGCATGCACATCGATCATTATGAAATATTCACCAACATTCATCTCACCATGATTACAATACAGACTAGAACCAAGTTGTGAAATTATAACCTCGCCTTGCTGTGAAACCGGTAAAAATGCTTTCTGTGTAGATTCATCCCAGTATACTGGAACTGATGCAGGATATGGCGATGTGCCCTGTTGGATAAAACCATTCCATGCCCAAATATTCAATCCTGAATACACTAAATTCTGCACATTCCAGTTTGATTTGTAGAGATTAAGTAATTCCGCTGCAGTTGCAGCATCTTTGAATTTGTATACCTCATACTGAACAAAGGTGTTCGTTGATGCATCCGAGTTAATAAAGAGAACAGCATCACTTGAGACTACCGAACTTAAATAATGGTCAGCATCCGGTCCAAGATCATCATGGATAGATGTGGGGAAAGCGCTGATCCCTAAAAGTCCATTTAGTTTAAGGTCAGTAGGGAAATAATCTTCAAGTTCTGAGTTTACCACAGGTGATGGTACGGAAGACAGGGATCTGTATTGGACCTGTGTCTGTGTTGATGGTGCTGAAGATTGTGGCACTGGTGTACTATTGGAATTGTCTCCGGGACTAAATAATACCATGCCTGCGAGAAAAATGGTGATTCCGACTAATACAATAATTACATGATCTTTTTTTTCCATATTTTTCC
This sequence comes from Methanosarcinaceae archaeon, assembly GCA_023544565.1. Lineage (GTDB taxonomy): Archaea > Halobacteriota > Methanosarcinia > Methanosarcinales > Methanosarcinaceae > Methanovorans. The sequence goes on along the minus strand of JAMJFS010000001.1, from coordinate 3,005 downwards.
TCGTTTTATTATGTTAAAATGTTTGTAAAATTCATATAAAAAAAGATAATTGGCAACAGCGATGTAATCTACTTCGCACGTATTTGTTTGATGCCTTCTGCTATTTGCTTTGCGATCAAGGTTTTCGGACCATTTTTATCAACAAGTACCCTGCCACTCACTTCCCACCAGGATTTTGGATATGCTTTATTAGCCTCTACCTCAGGATTCAATCCCAACTTTGCAGCGGCTTTTTCGATCTCCACGAGTTCAGGCTCTTTGATCGAGTTCTTTTTTGATAGTATCCTGCCATCCTTTCTTGAATTTGTAAGGTCAAGATATGCAGGCCATATCACTAATTTACCCCTTTCGCGCATTAACATAATCACATATTGGGATTCATTTAATTTAAAGTTGGTCCAAAGCCATATTTATATAGTTTCTTGGACTAAATACAATAATATGATTCGCACAAAAAACGGTTTTTTAATCGATCCTGAGATTGAATCATACATAATGGAACACAAGAAAGATTTCAGAGTCTGCACCACGTGCGGTGGACCTGTAATAGTACCAATCGAACTTAAACCCGCTAAAGAATCCGATATAAAGATCGAGATTGGCTGTAACATACTGTATGTTTCAAAAATACAAGCACGGTACCTAAGGCGATTTGATAAATTCATGCTTGAACAGTATCGTAATTCACCGCTTTGCCGAATATGATAACGATAAATTCGATCAGATTTCAAGGAGCAATATAATGGATCTTGAAGAAATTGTGAAAAACATCAGTGCAAAAGCATTAAGGGAAGAAGCGAAAAGTCGAGGGATCAAAACGCAATGCGTCAAAAAGATCGATCTGGCAAAGCAACTTCCGGATGATGTTTTAAGCAGGCTCGTCGATGAGAGTAATTAAATTAATAATTCTGTTAATGACGTTTTTTTAACACACTTTTTACAACAACTGCGATTATACTCATTAATACAATTAGAGTCCATGGACTCACACCAAGCACCCCATATACCGTCAGTGTGCCAATTGTTGTTGAATCTACAAAACCAACTATCAGATACTCATAGAGTTCCGCATACACTGCTATTCCAAATAGCACACCCAATATCGCAGTAAATGCTGTAATATATCCTTCTCCTGCCCGGTAAAGCACTCCTGATGCACACCCTCCGGCAATTACCATTCCTACTCCAAATAGCAATCCACCAATTATATTCTGAAGTCCAAGAGGCTTTATTTGCAATTCCAAGAGGCCTTGTGATTGTGCAAGGAAAAAACCAATAGATGTAAAGAGTATTGCATAGAGAACACCTTTTGCGAGATATGTATCCTTTGTTAAAAAAAGGTCACGTGCTGCAGCTGCTATGCAGAACCGACCACGCTGAAGTACTGCACCAAAAACAATTCCAAACGATAATCCGACAAGAGTAAGATCCATCAGACCAGCCTCACTATTATTTTTGAGCCAATATATGCTCCCACAACTATGAAAACGCCACCAACGATACTGCCAATCGAAAATTGTGGTACACCTGATAATATATGCCCAACATTACACCCATTACCAATACGTTCCCCCAGCCCCATCAACATACCTCCAACAAAAGTATACACAAGCCACTTTCGCTCCTGTGGCATTCGTATTTTAAAATCATTTCCGATCTTCGCTGAAATGAATGAACCAATAATTATACCGATGATCATCATCACAAACCAGTTTATTTCCGGAGTAAATATTTGGAAATGCAAATTTGATGATACATGTGCAGGAAAAAAAATGTTTTCAATAAATGCAACTATTTTGGTTTCACCCCCGCCAATACCCCATGGTTTACCAATTAGGATGAAAAGAAATGTGTTCAAGATTGCCAATAACAACGCAGAAAACCAAGGTGGAAAATATCTCATAACTCATCTTTTATGGCTTTTATGACGATCAAGGGACCGTAATTTTAATTTCAAACTCTGCACCCTTTTCGGTTAATTCGAAATTAATATTCTTTTTTTTAAGTTCCATTTGTATAGAACGTTTGGCTGGGGGATGATCGCTAATAACTGTAAGAATGTCGCCACTATGCATACTGCCAAGTTTCTTCATAGTTTTTAATAAAGGTATAGGGCAAATGTCACCCCTCGTATCAATTATTTCTGAACTCACTTTATATTTCCCCATTTAAGGTGATTTTATATCTATCAAACAAAATGAATCATCCTTTTTACATGACAAACCAACTATGTTCTTCCTGGTACCTGTAAGCATCTCCAGCACGCCACTTATTAATCCGGCTTCAAGATGACACATTGGCACATCTGATTCTTTTGTTATGAGGCCGGATGGATGGCCGCATAAGTGTACCTTGTACATATTCGAATCAGTGCTTGAATATGAAAGGTCAATTTTTCCCCACCCACTATTACGAAGTATTATGGAACACATCTCATGTATTTGGGTTTCAATATCCAACAATTTTAATTCCGGAAAACGCTTGAAAGTCAGTTCAGCATATTTTAGACCCATACTTTTTCCAACTTCCATTAGAATAGCACCGGCACCGGCCCCAACCAATTTTTGTACGCCATCCCGAAGTGCTGCAAACGATTCGCTAAAAAGAATTAAACAAGGTTCTCCCATTAACATGGGTTGCCCTGCATCCTCATCAAGCCATACATAAGGAATTGGTTTTTTATTACTATTTTCTTCCCCCATGTAATAACACCTCAAACATATCAAATCAATTATATTAACTGTGTATATACAATAAGTAATACAACTAATATAAAGATGTTGAAATGGTTTGTTTTAACGAGAAAATCTTCGCTGACGCTCAGATTGACTCAGACTATATAATTCTATAAATTATATACTAGTGTCATGTCAATGATATAATGTCGTAAAATATATATCTTATATCTCACACACTCAATATGGGATGATTGAATATAAAGAAATATATAGTGACACTAACCAAAGACGAGCGTGAAACTCTTACCGCACTCACTTCCAAAGGCA
>JAMJFS010000019.1:18879-34078 GCA_023544565.1 Methanosarcinaceae archaeon | reverse complement strand
GCGTGTGGTCGCACCGTTTATTCACTCTAGCGATATTTTATTGTTGACTCAACACTAATGGCGTGTCAATGATACAAAATTATCAATATATATTTTGACACGATCCTATTTTCCAGTTCTTTTTAAGACGCTGATTCACACAGATTTACGCTGATTTAAGGTTGCATCTGCATTAATCAGTGTAAATCTGCGGCTAATAATTGTTGAAAACTGTATTTTTTTTATCTGATACATTACCTTCAACTGCGTTCAACTTATTGTGATATGACCCTTTGGCCTCACAACGACCAACATAGTATCTGCCAAGGGGTTTCCATTATTGGCGGCGAATACACTTAAGTACGCATTGCCAGCCGTTGTGCTCATGAAATTAAAAGTATCGGAACCATTGATAAACAGATTGATACAATTTGGATTACCATTAATCGAACCAAGAGTGGTACAGACTAGAATGTCCGCACTCGCAGGGTTGCCATCCAAATCTGTTAATGTTATCCGGATGGTGGACGTTTCATCATCCACAAGGATAATAGGTGAGATCGTGCTCAACAGGACTTTACCAAGAGGCACGGAGGCCGTAGGTATACCCCCTCCTCCGAACTCTGTATCCCCTTCAAAGGTTATTGGAATATCAACAATTGATCCATTTACATCGGTATAACTGGCACTTGAAGTGGGAAGGATCAATGGCACATATCCTGCACCTTGGATCATCTTTAACTGATACCATACACCCCATTTATCACCCAGGCCCATGCTTGGTAGCTGCCAGAACATATGTTTACGATCACCAATGATCGTGACGTTGGGTTCAGCATTGGCTATTCCTGGATCGGTGGGGACAGTGAAAAACGTGATATTGCCGGTAGTGGAATTAGTGCTATTGGTAACATAGTCGACCGTGGCTGATGAATAACCGGTGTCGTAATTGTGCGGTATATGTATGGTCAATGTAGGACCAAATGCAGTGAAGTTGGTGATTTCAGCAGCAATTCCCACAAATATATTCTTCAACACGCTGGAATTTGGTGCGAAATAGTATTTTCCACCGGTGATGTTCGCAATCTCGAACAAGACAGGATCCACTTCTGATTCGCTATTGCCGAATCCGACAGTATGTATCACGGTGTTTTGATCCCTTGCCCTCTCAGCCTGAGCGATGAGCGAATGATATCCTGCATTATCAATACCATCAGTCATCAGCACCATTGTAGAATTGCCAGATACAGATGATAATTCATTGTTCGCCTCATAAATACCTTCATCAATAGCAGTAAGACCTTCGGCTGTCATGCCACCAATGGCACTTACCAGATGGGAAAGAGAGTCATTCACAAGGGAGGAGGTTACCGTAGCACGCCATTCCTTCCAGTTCACAAATGCCTGTGAACTTGGGTCTGCATAATTTTGGAAGACCAGATCAAAGTTCTCATAAGTATTGGATGATGATGATTCCACCTCAGACCGTGAGCCCCACTGGGAACCATTCCACTGCTGGATATTGATATCATTATTAGCATCTGAGGTCATCAGGAATATCCCATTGGACAAAGGGTCTTGTCGTAATTGTACCCACCTCGTATAATCGTCAAGACTTATGGCAGACAACTCTGCACTCCATGTACCGTTCCATGTCCTATATTTTGGAATGATGGTGCTGTCACCCCACACGATCATGGCTTCCCCGCTCAATGTCTCAAAAGCAACATCAAAGATGCGCTTGCTATACTCATAACAATTATTTTCCATTTGCAAACGTGATGACCAGGAAGAACCATTCCATACACTTACGTAGATATCATCATCGCTATTCTGGTCACCCATCACAATGTTGTCGGAATTTACATCCGATGCCATCTTGATCCAGTACACCATGTGTAAACTATCGAACATATATAGATCGTTCTCTGTACCCCACGCCGAACCGTCCCAAATACGTGAATGGACATACCCTTCAGTATCTGACCAGACAACTATTGCATCCCCGCTCACCTGTTCATAAGCCACATCGAAACATCTGTAACTGTAAGTTCTGGCGCTGTCGGTGATGGAAAGTGTATTGCTCCAGCTGGATCCATCCCAGACCTGAGCACGTATATCCCTTTTGTCGTCCAACGTCACAAGGACCATCTCATCCGATAATGGATTGAATGCCAGTTCAATCCATCTGATATCTCCTGCGCCCGAATTCGTACCATTCACGGCCCCAGCGTCAAACCATGAGGAACCATTCCATATCTTGTATTTGGGTACACTATTATCAATACCGTATACAACCAATGCATCGCCAGAGATGGATTCATAGGCAATGTCAAAACCTCTTGTACTATAACTGTCAAGGGATGTAGAGAATTCCTCTACAGTACCCCATGTAGAATCGCTAAATATCTGGAAATTTGCATCATATTGACTGTCCACAGTGCCCATGATAATCTCATCTCGTGAAGTAGATGACGCCATTATCAGCTGTTGGATATTTGCATCCACAGAATTCGCCAAAACCTCAGAACCCCACGCGTTAACACCCCATAAACGATAGCGTGGCACACTACGAGTACCATCATTATCTTCATAGTAAGCAGACACTGCCTTACGCAGGGGACTACTGGATACATTGATCATGAACTGAGTATCATTCTGACCGGATACTTTGCTAACCACAACGTGATAATCAATTCCGCCGGACAGCTGTGAACTCAAGCTCTCGAATTGTGAACCGCCAGTGGATAAATTCAGGACCTCTGTCCCCTCATAGAGGGTTATATTAAAATCAGACGGATCATTCCATGAAAGATTAATTGTATAATATGCATCATTGTTCACCGTGAAGTAACTCACCCATTCACTTCCATTGCGAACATAACTTGTTTGTGTATTACTAATCTCAACATTGTCGTTGCTGTACAGAATCAGTCCGACCTGATCACCGTCACTCTCATTAAAGCTTGACATAAATGAAGAGGAAGCAAGTTTGATGGCGGTTTTCTTGTCTATATAGGTGGAGACATTGAATGTTTCGGTCCCTGAATCCGCAGTCACTCTGATGGTCCAGTTTCCGACCTCTACAATTTCTGTGTCCGAGTCCGGATAGGTATATGAGAGTGGAGCGATCCATATGTACTCATACCCCTCACCAAAATAATATCCCGTGGTATTTTCATTGGCCCCATATTTAAGCCCTGCCGGACTTATAAGCGAAAGGTTCATGTCAACAGTGGTATTCCCCCAATCAAGGTAAACCTTTAGATCGTTCAAGGTGTCGTTGACAGTAAACGTGTCTTCATAGATATACTGGGAACCATTGGTCGTGAGGTTGTATGAATCACGATCACTTGCATAGTCATATGACGTGAAACCATCCGTTCCATACTCTACTTCTGTGACATCATAATCACTGATGGACTGTGCTATCGAATAATAGATGTCCTCCAAATCCGAACTGTTCGGTGCATAGAAATATTCCCCGCCAGTCCCTGATGCTATATTCTTCAGCCACGTGGTACTAGTACTAGAACCACTTCCAAGACCGATAGTGTATATTTTTATATGGTTGGCCTTAGCAATTGATGTGGCAGCGATACCTTGCGTGTCATTACCACTATTAGACTCACCATCCGTTAGTACTATCATGATCTTCTGGGCATCTTTGCGCCCGTAATTAATTAGTTCGTTATTGGCATCGGCCATTCCATTTCCCATAGCTGTGCTACCGGTTGCGATAAGGGCATCGATCGCATCCCAGATGGATTTTTTATTATTAAATGAATTTAGAGATATTAATCCCTGGTCGACCGTGCTGGAACTTGCGAATGAGACTAATCCCACCTGTGCGTTTGAAACCAGAGAATCCATAAAAATTTTTGCTGCGGTCTTTGCGTCTGCAATTGGCGTCCCACTCATACTGCCCGAGCGATCCATTACCAGAACAACATCAAGGGGAGTGCCTGCATAGGAGTCGGGGTCCATGCTACCCGAACGATCCAGGACAAGCATGGCTGTGGCGGACGCCCTTGAGATTGGTAGATTTCCTTCCACCGTTATGATGGTCGTCACGTTCACGATATCACCGGGATTCACCGTATCGGGTTCTGCAGTCACAGATATACTCAGGAATGGATTCTCACTCACCTTCACAATTGTCGATGTATTGATTAAACCATTACTGGCAACAAATGTTACATTGCCATCTGTATTGTTACTTGTGAACGTCGCATTTAATCGGCCGTTTGAGTTCGTTGTTGCATTGATAAGATTTGTAGTATTAATGCCAGACATGGACAATGTTCCCAGACTTGAGTTGGTATTGTTCAATGTGATATTGACAAAGGGAAGATAATGTCCCCACTCGTCGAGAGCAGTTAAGAATAGGGTAGCGTTATGATTGCCGGACTGATTTTGTGTCAGCACAATATCAGGGTTTGCATAAAAATTTAATGTCGCCAGGTCACCGGCAATGAACTCTAGGGTTGTGGAATTATTCACATTGGTATATCCGGATTCATTCTTGTAAGTGGCTGTGATAGTTATGTTCTCCACGTAGGGGGTAGGGCCTGCCATCATAGTAGCGATACCGTACTGGTTCAATGGTATGAGAACGGAACCGGAACTACTGGTGAAAAATACCTGTTCCTTAATGGGAAACCCGCCCGGTAGGACTGGATTCAAGAACTGGTCTGCAGTCTTTGCCGACAGTCGATATTTATCAACATTGTTGGCGTAGCAATCAGTAGGAGTGTGGGACAGTAATAGCCCATCTATCTGATCCGCGAGACCAGTAATGGTAATTGTTTGGATAGGAGTATTCAGCACACTTATGTTGACCGTGTTAGCACCGGCTCGTTTGTCCGTCCTGAATGATGAATATGCAATGCCAACCAAAGAAGTGGTGGTAGAGTTTGGTTGCAGATCGAGTGAATTGTATACCAGAGGACTGTTGTAATCAGTATCTACCGGAGGAGTTGCATTAAACACTACAGTGGTATTGGATACAGGATTGAGGTATTCATCATATACACTGACACTGATATCAGAGGTTGTGTTCACAGTGTATTCATTATCATATACAATAATAGTTTTATTTGGGGGACCAGGTGTATAATAGAGAGATGTGACATTGGATACACCCCCAACACTCACATTCAGAGTGATGTTGCCCGCCAGGGTGGAGTTGAAGCGCAGGTAGACGCTGGATGAAGCGGTAGCAGAATCGGTGAATGTGATATTATCCTGATTAATACTGATGTTCGTTTGTGTATAAGGAGTGCGGTTAATGGTAGTACTCATATCTTTTACGTCGCCAAAAAGATCGGTAATAATGATCTCGATGGACATGTTTGCGCTGGTGTTCGTGTTTCCATATTCATCAAGGGCAGTCAGGTACACATTGGAAACATTACCTACTTCTGTAGATATGGAACTTGAATTGATCTGAATAGAAGCAGTAGGGGCTGCTACAAAAGTTATACTTATGTTATTGGAAGTACTATTTGCAGTTGCATTGATAGTGGCTATCCCAGACAAGGTCGAGTTCACCCAAAAACGTGCAATCCCGGAGATATTGGTATATGAGAATGGTACACTCAAATTTCCTATACTGGTACTGATATTAACCAGCGTGTTATTCACCGGTATAGAATTGTTGGTAACGTTGACGGTCACATACACAGCCTCGCCTACTGTACTTTGTTCCTGATCTGCCTTGATATTAAGTTCAAATGCCAATGCAAATCCAGCTGACATCACGAGCATTGTTACCAGCAGAACAGTCGTTAGTGCGCTTCTCATACAAAACCTCTTCCACATATATATATAAATTAATTATCTATTAATAATATAGTTGTCCACATATATATAATTCATTTAGTTAATATTTTATTTTAAGAGAATATCAAATTATCCCTCAATATCTTTAACTCCATACAATATCTAATAAAATGGCATCATGTCATTCAAACCCAAAAATAAATAATATGCCTGTGTCGATGCAGTTCCAAAATCCAGTTATTACAGTGAAGGGAGAGGGCAAATTTTCACCGCAGAGCACACTCACCTTCTGCGGAGTTGAGTGCCTGCTACGCCTACGAGGCGCGCAGGTCACCGAGAGCGCAGAGTTGTTAAATAGTTTGCACCGCCTGTATCATAAAGCTTATAAGAGTGCAATCTTAATAAATATTCTAATATTATAATTATATTAGAGGATATCATGTCTTACAAAAATTGGCACCGCAATAATGGGGTAAACGGAAAACTTCGACGTTCAGCCGGAAAACAAAAGAGATCTCTTTTTCTTGATAAATACGCAGTTTCGGATGTTGTGGGTAACATCCTGATGGTTGCAATTACAGTCATTATGGCAGCCATTGTTGCCGTTGCCATCTTTGGCATGGAGCCACCGGCAAACGTTCCGCATGTGAGTTATGAACTTAAAAACAACGTAGCAAATAATAGTTATATAGATCTCAATCACATAGGCGGGCAACAGGTCAAGGTATCCGAACTGAAATTCATGGCGGATGGTGTGGAAGTTTTCAATACAACCAATTCCTCGATAAATAATACAGGTATATGGAAAATTGGAACAACTATCACACTCAATACCAATAATACTAACATTATAATAATACACCTACCCTCAAAGGAGTTGTTGCAATGAAATCCCTCATTAAAAATGATGATGCGATATCCGTAGTGGTAGGCGCAATACTGATACTGGCAGTTCTGATCACATTCATGTCAGTCTTTACATCCTCATGGGTCCCGATCTACGAAGGTGATGCAGAAGCAGACCATAGTGATACTACACATGATATATTCATGGACTTTCACAAACAAATAGAATCTGCAGAGAAGACTACCAATTCTGTAACAATCGATCTGGGTACAGATGATGTATCATTTGTCAAAAATTCATACTCAGTCGGATATCTTGAAGTCAATGAAAGCAGTGGAGCCATGTATTTGACAACAAATGTTATAAATCCACCACCAGATAATTCGGATGTGGGATATGGAATAGATGTAATAGGAATGAATAATACTGAAAAATATCCCATTACAAAATTTTCATTTGATTTTAGTATGATCGATCCTTCTAATAGCGCTTCTAAAAAAGATTTAGTGGATTTAATGATACAATTCCGAACATCTACATTAAACAGATGGATTAGTATTTATCCAGATTCAAACCAAGTTAATATGATCATATATGTAAGACTTGATGCCGAAACAGATGAAAAATGGATAGGAGAATTCCTGCTCGACGACTATAAAGTCCCAGGCCGAGATCTATATGTTGATTATTCTAATAATAATAATAATACATTGGTAAATTTTATGCATATAAATTTACTAAGCAAGAGTCTAAATCTAACTCTTAGATATCCAGTGGATGAAGATGTCATCTTTACAGAAACCGGTGCTGTATATAATACCACCAATGCTGAAGCCTCATTTCATGATGTAATTCAACATTACATGAGAATGCCTGGTGATGGTACCGGTGGAGATTATTATATCGATTATGTGCAGTTTAGTGGAGTTTTAGAAGGGGACCAGTATTTTGATTATAATAAAACAGACGCGTATTATGAAGTAACTACAATATCCGGCAGCCCTATAACAAAGTTCAACAATGGTACTAAATTCGGGGGAGGCACACTGACAATGAAATCAGACTATAATTTCATGGTTGATCAGTCGTATATTTATGAAAATGGTGCAGTATTCCTTGCACAGGATGATGGGGAAGTATTCAAAGTTGCTCCGCCTATTATAGCTACAGATAACAATGGGAACCTGAGCATATCGTTAACTGGCGTTGTACTAAATGGAGATCTTCAGGCAAGCGGAAATGGCGTGGAAACGATTTCCACAACAATTAGTAATGTGCGAGTAGTGAGTGGAAAGACCAATCTAATTATGATTGAAAAGGAAACAACTAATGATTACTATGATTTTTGGATGTCCCTTTTTGAAGATGTTAGATCGATTGCAGATAATTGTACAAACATCAATGCTACTCTTACCAATAACACCGCTAATACCAATATGACTTTGATAATTAACGATACCAGCTCTACCGAAAATATCGAGATCTTTGCCGATACAAAGGTAATCACAATTTCGTAAGGTTCTTGGATTTTGCATGATGTACTGTAGCATTTACATCATGCAACCTAAAATTTTGGCGGCAACATTCAATACACATCAAACCATCGCAAAAAGTATTTTATCCACCAAAACATAGTTACATCCGGAGTTTAAACTAAAATGGTTTATGAAATACCAATAATCGAAATATTAATTGTTGCTGTACTTGTCAGCCTTTCTGCGTTTTTTTCATCTGCTGAGACCGCTTTCGTATCCGTGAATCGGATAAAGATGCTGCACCTTTCTGAAAAAGGGAATAAGAGTGCTAAGATCATTCATGAGGAATTACGAAATCCAGAGAAATTTATCACCACGATACTTGTGGGAAACAATATAGTAAATGTCGCAGCATCCGTGCTTGTAACAGCCATTGTGATTAAGACTTTTGGAAGTGCCAGTATTGCAATTGCAATTGCAACCGGAATAATGACAATAATCATACTTGTATTTGGTGAGATCGTACCAAAGACGTTTGCCGCAAAACATGCAGACACCTATTCGCTTAAAATAGCAAAACTACTGCTCCTTTTGACAAGAATAATGCATCCGGTGGTCTTTGTATTTACAGAGATCACACAAATGATCTTCCGCGTCTTCGGGATCAAGGAAAAGATCAAACACCCGTTCATCACAGAAGAACAGATAAAAGTCTTAATGAGGGTCGGCGTTGAAGAAGGTGTCTTTGAACGACATGAAAGGGAATATATTAAGAACATTTTTGAATTCACTGACGAAGACGCAGAAGGCATCATGACCCCTCGCATCAATCTGGAATGTGTGGAAAACAAAAGTTCCCTCAATAAAGCACTTAAAATATCCAACGAATCGGGTCATTCAAGGCTTCCTGTATGGAAAGATAATCCCGATAACGTAATCGGAATGATGTTTGCAAAAGACCTGTTAAGGTTCAGTGACACCGAACTTGGCACAAAGACCGTGGATGAGATCCTGCGCCCCATTCTTATCGTAAGGGCACAGCGCAAGATTGCCTCGATCTTTCGGGAACTTCAAGCAAAGAAGATGCAGATCGCAGTTGTGACCGATACAAACCAAAAGGTCATCGGCATAATGACGATAGAAGATATCTTAGAAGAGATCGTCGGCGAGATACTTGATGAGTATGACGTTGAAGAGATCGAGCAGGAAAATATTCGTTGATGCTTAGATTGACTTTTAGTGCATAATCGGCAGGGTCTCATTTTTCGAAATAGACTCTAATCAACATTCGTTTGAACTAACATTTAATTGCCATCTATTATTTATAAATAACAAACCGCAGAGGACGCGGAGTGCGCAGAGTTGCTAACTGTTTTACAACTCCTCTCTGCGCCCTCAGCGTCCTCTGCGGTGAAAAATTATTCAATCGCCAATATTTCCTTTGTATCCTACACTTGTTCCAGGATTCGCCTCTAGAAAGATTTATATCGTTGTAAGAATAGTCTTACATAGTGATTGTATATGATTGATGTCGCAGTAACAAAACTTAGTTCAAAGGGACAAATAGTGATTCCTTCTGAAATGCGAAACGGTTTCAGTAAAGGGGAAAAACTTATTATAATCAAGAACGAGGGGCAATTCATATTAAAAAAAGTAAAAGATCTAGGTAAAAACTTTGAAGAGGATCTTATTTTTGCCAAGAGAACGGAAGAAGCCCTGAAAAGATATGAAAGGGGATTCACCAAAAAAATGAACGCCAAAGATTTCACTGAAGAAATTGAAAAATGGTAAATATTGCTTATGACCTTTCATTTGAAAAGAAGGTTCGGAACATTAAGGATCAGGTATTAAAATTAAAAGTTAAGAATAAGATCCTTAAAATTATTGACTCTCCGGAAATTGGAAAGCCTATGAGATACAGCAAAAAAGGTACCAGAGAAGTTTATATTCCGCCTTTTAGATTGTCTTATTCGTATATACACAATGAAGATAAAATAATTTTCTTAGATCTATACCATAAAGATGAGCAATAATTCTTGCTTTAGTGCCCTTGACAGAAACTATTTTATCATTCCCTCCCTATTACTCTCACCACAGAGGTACCAATTATGAAAACAGCAATTATAGAAACCGAAAAAGGTAACATCGTCATTGAATTGTTCGAAAAGGAAGCACCAAACACAGTAGATAACTTTGTCAAACTCATAAACAAGGGATTCTACAACGGACTCAAATTCCACAGGGTCATCGATAACTTCATGATCCAGGGCGGATGCCCCACCGGCACCGGAACAGGCGGACCAGGCTACAGCATCAAATGTGAGATCAACCCTAAAAAACACAGAACCGGCACACTCTCAATGGCACACGCAGGAAAAAACACCGGCGGCAGCCAGTTCTTTATCACACACGCTCCACAGCCCCATCTTGATGGCGTACACACCGTCTTTGGTCAGGTCAAAGAAGGCATGGATGTTGTCAACAAGATCAAACAGGGCGACAAAATGACAAAAGTCACGGTCGTAGAAGAGTAAGATTTTGGTTTTTTTGTTGCCTGCACTCGTTTTTTTGAGTGACAGGCATCTTATATTTTTAGGTTTCTTCACATAAAGCGATAAACATTGGAATAGAATTAAAATGCTAAAACATATTCAAAAATTAATCAAACTTGGATATTACGATGTGAAATTGCATACCAGAAAGCGAATGATAGAAAGAAATATAAAAATAAAAGATGTCATAGAAACAATTGAAAATGGTACAATAATTGAAGAATATAAAGACGATAAACCATTACCATCTTGTTTGATATAAGGCAGAACGTCAGATTTAAGACCAATTCATACAGTAATAGGTATTGACGAAGAAGTCGTAGCAATAATTACTGTTTACGAACCAGACCCAAATAAGTGGATTGATTTTAAAAAGAGGAAACTACTATGCCAAGATTAAAAAAATGTCCGGATTGTGGTGGAAAAATGGAAAAGGGAGAAACTGAATTTCTCGCCGAATTCGAACAGGGATTAATCGCTATTGAAAATATTGATGCCGATATTTGTACTATTTGCGGTGCCGAATATTTGCCTGCTGAATCTGATAAATATATAGAGGAAACAGTAGAAGACATATTCAAAAATAAAATAACAGCGCATCAGGAAACTGTATACAGAGTCCCAGTTCATGCATAATTGCCATGCAAGATTCAAGCATCTAATTGACAGGATCAATCAGATATATCATCCAATGTGAAAAGCAAAACATTCTCCTCTTTTGCAACATCATACAACCGTTTTGAAAACCCACTTTTTGAGAACAGGCAATAGTGCTCTGTACGTGTATCATGATTCCATTTGATCAAATTCTTTTTATTTTTAAGTTTGATCAGTGTATCCACATCCATCTCACGATTATTCCATTTACATTCACCAATTAGAATATCCTGAGTAGCATCATTAAAAGCAACAATATCGATCTCATCGCCTTTGCGATTCCACCATGAACCTATATTTTGGAACACAAATGGAAGTTTATTATCATCGTTCGATCTGATCAAAAACTCAGAACAAATGTTTTCAAAAACATGCCCTATATACTGATCAAGCTCAGATTCTATTTTTGAAAGTACATATTCCGGTCTACCACTTTCAATAAACCCGCGATTCTTGTGGATAAAGCGAAACCAGAATTTGAAAAAGTTATCTTTAATAAAATACCTGCCCTTTTTAGATTTAGACGGTTTATCGTCCACTGGAGTTTTGCGCACCAAAATCTCATATTCATTGATAAGATCGGATATGTAGGGGCCAAGACTTGTATTTTTAATACCAGTGCGGTTTGCTATCTCATTTAAAGTGCTTGCTCCACCAGCAATTGCCTCCAATATTGAAAAATATATCCTGTATTGCGGTCCGAATTCACTGATCAATATGTTTGAACCTTCATCAAGAAGGGGCGCACCAATGTCCAAAAATTGTTCTGAGATAATGTTCAATAACGTTTTATCAGTTACATTCTCTAACAATTCGTAATATTTTGGAACTCCACCAAAAATAGAATATATCTCAACAAATTTGTTGATCTCCAAATCTATGAGTATCTCTTTACAAACACCATATTGCAAAGGTTTTAGATTTAACAGTGCATCCGAGCGGCCAAAGAGCGGTGTCTTATAATCCTTGAACATCTGTTTCATAAGACCGATGTAAGAACCCAAAAATAAAAAAGAGCATTTACGTTCATCTTTGTATTTGTCCCAATATTTCTGAATAATTGAAAAAACGCCAATGTTTATCTTTTTAAAGTTTTGGAATTCATCAAATATGAACATTTTTTTGTCTGATAGCGTAAACAAAAATTTGAAAAAATCATCAATATCCGTAAAATTCGGAACATAATCAAGCTGCTCCATCAATATTATCCTGAAATCATCAAGTAGTAACCGTTCTTCTTTTTCCGCTACAAAAAAATATAATGAATCATCCTTAAAAACGTGCTGCACAAGTCTGGTTTTACCAACACGACGCCTACCGTATATAACAATCATTGTGCTCTTGTCAAGCGATGTTAATGTTTTGAGTTTTTTGGCTTCATCTTTACGATCGTAAAATTTCATATACAAGTATGCAACCTTTTTGTATTTAATAGTTATTGTTAATAACAATAATTGTTAATCGTAATAACTATTACCTGATAATATACTAAACTTTAATCAGAACTTAGTTTTTACTCCAATTCCTGCAACAACACCGCGCAGGATTCAAGTGTCCCTCCCCCAACAATATCAGGCTCGACACCTCCCCCAAGCATTCCTTTTGCAGTCTTTGGACCTATTGCAACCATCGTCAAACCCAAAACATCCGTTTTCTGAAGATTAGCCGATAAGAACGACTTCGTACTCGTAAAAACGACAGCATCCACACCACTCGCAGCGATCATTTCCTTCAACTCATTTGGCGCACTCTCAAGTTCATAGCACACCCCCTCGACAACCGTTGCGCCCAGTGATCCAAGAGCCCCTGCAAGTTCAGGATTTGGAACACCTGCCCTTGCAATTCCTATGACCTTTCCATGTGCGCGGTCTTTTAGATACTCTGCGAACCTGTCAGATGAGAATGAATCCAGTACTTCCGAAGGGTATCCAAATTCGTTCACCTTCTGTGCGGTCTTTGGACCCACACTGATGATCTCTGTGTTCGGGGATACAGAATCGCATTTATTAAAGAACTTCGAAACGCCGAGCGAACTTGTAAAGATAAGAAGATCGATCTCCTGCTCACTCACCATTCGTACAAGCGCATCAAGTGAAGCAGAGTCGCGCGGCGGACGTGAACGTATGGTTGGAACAACTATCGCTTCAAGACCGTATCTTCCAAATAATTCAACGGTATTGTCCTCTTTTTCCTGCAATCTGGTTACTGCAACTCTCATATAAACTGATATTTGCGGTCAAACATCATATTATTTGCTATATGTACCATATATTGCAACTATCCTGTTGAAATGCCTATTAACCGAAAAATGCTTAATACGGAACAAACATTTAATAGAAGACATGGAGGTTAGCTAAATGGCTACTATTCCAAAAGAAACTGATACACCTGCAAAAGCAAGAGTAAAACCTACATATTTGATCCTTGGAAGCGGAAGCATTGGATTTGCTGTCGCAAAAGAACTGAGAGAACTTGATAAAAACCTCGTTATTGTAGACAGGGACAAACAAAAAGTAGAAACATTACGTGAAGAAGCGTATGAAGCAATCGTTGGCGATATCAGCGATCCTGAACTGTTAAATCTGATCAATATTAAAAGTCTCACAGCCATATTGATATTAAGCTCTGATGTTGAAGCAAACAAAAAAGCAATTAAAAATATCAAAAAAATAGTCTCACCTGAAGTATACATTGTTTCACGAGCACCTGATATTATAAACAGGCAAGAGATGGAAGAACTCGGGGCAAACCACGTTGTTATGCCTTCAAAACTTATTGCATCCTCACTTGCAAGATCACTTGAACGTGCTGAATCGGTAAATAGGGGAACTAAATTATCGCAATGGATGAAAGGGATCAATAACAAAAAACTCGCTATTGTAGTACATGACAATCCTGACCCTGATGCCATATCAAGTGCATTTGCACTAAAAGAAGTTGCAAAAAGTCTTGGAGTTGAATCCACCATATTATATCACGGTGAGATTAGTCATCAGGAAAACAAAGCTTTTGTAAACCTTCTTGGTATTGAACTTGAACGAATGGAAGGACATGATATTTCAAAATTCGATAAGATCGCGCTTGTAGATTGTGCTGTTCCGGGCTCCAATAATAATATACCTACTGGATTGCCCATTGGCATAATAATAGACCACCACCCATTAGGTGAAATGGAAATTAATGCTGAATATGTCGATGTGCGCCCCAATGTAGGAGCAACGGCTACGATCCTCACAAAATATCTTCAGGAACTAAACGTTGATATTACTACAAACTTAGCAACTGCCCTCCTATACGGAATAAGGACAGATACGCAGGATTTCAAACGAAATACTGACCCAGCAGATCTTTCAGCTGCATCATTTTTGTACCCACTATCCGACCATGAGATCCTTGAACAGTTAGAACGCCCATCAATGTCTATTGAAACATTGGACGTTCTTGGTGATGCCATCGTAAATAGGCAGGTTATAGGAAGTTACCTTCTTACAAATGTAGGTACGATACGTGATCGTGATACACTACCTCAGGCAGCTGATTATTTGCTCAACCTTGAAGGCATCTCTACCTCGATAGTTTTCGGCGTATCCGAAGACAAGATATTCATATCAGGCAGGAGCCATGATATCAGGATCAATCTGGGAGATGTAATGAAAAGAGCATTTGGCGATGAAATCGGTGGCGGGCATGCAACATTTGCAGCAGCACAGATTCCGCTCGGAGTGTTCAGCGCCTCAAAAGACAGGCAAACACTACTAAAGCTTGTTAATGAAGCAGTCATGAAGAAGTTTTTGGGCGTAGTTGGAGTGGAAGAATCAGAGGAATAGTATCCTATTTTTCTTTTATAGAGAATTTCTATCAAAATCCCCTCGAGAATTTCTATCAAAATCCCCTCGAGAATTTCT
>JAMJFS010000019.1:0-18783 GCA_023544565.1 Methanosarcinaceae archaeon | reverse complement strand
CGAGAATTTCTATCAAAATCCCCTCGAGAATTTCTATCAAAATCCCCTCGAGAATTTCTATCAAAATCCCCTCGAGAATTCTATCAAAATTCCCTCGAGAATTTCTATCAAAATCCCCTCGAGAATTCTATCAAAATTTTTTCGAGAATTTTTATCAAAATTCCCCAATCGAAATTCTCGATATTTATTTTTTCTTTCCAGATATCTGTGCAATCAATCCAACCATGCTGGCAGTGCACATCACCTCATCAGCATTTTTGAAGGAATCCATAAGATCATCCGAATGCATGTAATTTGCAGTAAGCATCTCAACAAACACATGATACACGAACAACAACATCTTTTTTGTTGCCTTTGACTGTAAAACCACATCCATCACCGCAACTGTGCCGCCGGGTTTCACGACCCTGAACATCTCAGATATTACAATTTTTGGATCGCCCATCTCGTGCAATGCAAAACTACACACAGTAGCGTCAAAAGAATCGGATGCGAACGGAAGCGCATGTGCGTCCGAAAGAACAAATGCTGCATCTGTCTTTTTGCGAGCCTGATTCACCATATGAAGTGAAATGTCCGCACCCACGATCTCACACCCATCAAGTATCTCTGAAAGGTACCCTGTCCCTGTTGCAAGATCAAGTATCCTATCTCCAGAATTGATACCTGCCTGTGCAACAAGTGAACGCCGCATAGAATCGTACCTGCCAAATGATGCGATCCTGGCAACCGTATCATAGATGGGTGCCAGATATCTAAAAAAGTCGTGGCTTTTGGTGTTTTTCAATTACGTGCTCCTCCTTTTATGCATCTTCTTAGTTTAATTCGATTTAAATATATGGATTTATTCATCTGCTACATTGCTGTTTTTATATTATCTAAATTCAAATTTACATCTTGATTATATACAAGGACACCCACAAATATAGGATAGACCACAAATGGATGAGAAATACAAGTCATTTTTAATACAGCAATTGGAGGAAGAACTCACAAATGCCTCGAATATCAACCCGGGAATAATTGCAGCAAAGATAGAAAATATCGGATTTTCCTGCCTGATATGTGGAAAATGTTGCAGACGCGCGTTTGGGGACAACCGCGTATTGCTGATACCACAGGAGATACAAGTCATCTTAGACCATACCACGCTTGAAGCGCACGAAGTTGCAACTCCGGCAACATCAGGTGAATCTTACAACGATCTGATAGACACAGATGGAAGAATACACACATTCGGTTGGATACTTCCACGCAAAAGCAATGGAGACTGCAATTTTATCGAGAATGCAAAAACTTCTAACAAATGCAAGATATACGATGTCCGCCCCATGCTGTGTCGCACGTATCCATTCTACATGAAGGATATGGAACTACATGTATCCGAATGTGAGGGATTGGGGCACAAGATATTGCCAGAAGAGAGTCTAAAGATCGCGCTTGATGTAGTTAACAGATACATCACAGAAATTGAGGATACTATTGCATTATATAAGAAATTCGAGGGATTTGTCTCAGGTCCTGAGAACATTAAAACCACAAGCGACCATACTGATAAGAATGATCGTGTTATTCATATCGTACATGACAGCAAAGGAACACACGAAATCACAAGATAATTCAACAAAAACACTTATTTCATCGATTGATTTATTTATAATATAAACAATTAACTGCAAGATTACCATGTCAAATAATACTGATCATCCAATGACAATTTCAGAAAAGATCTTCTCAAAAGCAGCCGGAAAGACTGTAAAGACCGGAGATTTCGTACTTGCAAATATTGACCGCGCAATGACCCATGACATCACAGGTCCGCTTGCAGTTGATGGTTTTTACGAGATAATGCGCGACAAGGAAGAGAAAAAAGTATGGGACCCGAGCAAGATCGTGATATTGTTCGACCACCAGGTACCAGCCGATTCCCTCAACGCCGCTGCAAATCATACCATGCTCCGCAAATTTTCAAAGGAACAAGGAATCCTTAACTATGACGTATACGAAGGGGTCTGCCATCAGGTCATGCCTGAAAAGGGACATGTTAAACCTGGCGACCTCGTAGTAGGTTCTGATTCACACACCTGCGCCTACGGCGCACTTGGTTCATTCTCAACCGGTATCGGATCAACCGATATGGCAGCAGTGTTCGCCTCGGGAAAACTCTGGTTCAAGGTTCCTGAAACCGTCCGGTTCGAGATCAATGGAAAACTGCCAAAGAACGTCTACTCTAAAGATGTTATCCTGCACCTGATAGGTGATGTAGGAGCAGAAGGTGCCAGATACAAAGCCGCAGAATATGCAGGATCGACTGTCAGGGATATGTCAATGTCAGAGCGCATGACAATGTCCAACATGGCGATCGAGATGGGCGGCAAGGCAGGTATTGTCGAGGCAGACGAGACCACAGAAGCGTACCTCAAAGAGAGAATACCGGGATATGAGTTTGATCCATACTGGAAATCCGATGAGGGTACAGAATATTCCGACTTCCATGAGTATGATGTGTCTGACCTTGCACCACAGGTGGCATGTCCGCACAATGTGGATAACGTTAAACCTGTGACAGAAGTCGAAGGTACAAAAGTGGATCAGGTGTTTGTAGGTTCATGCACCAATGGTCGTTTCGAGGATATCGAGATCGTTGCAAAGATGATGGGTAACGAACCCGTTGCAAAGGATGTACGTCTATTGATCATTCCTGCATCCCGAACCGAGTATATGAAAGTATTGAAAGCAGGATATGTCGAACAGTTCATGGAAGCCGGTGCAATAGTGGAATCACCTTGTTGCGGTCCATGTATGGGCGGCTCCTTCGGTCTTTTGGGAGATGGAGAAGTAGGACTTGCAACATCCAACCGTAACTTCAAGGGACGGGAGGGCAGTCCGAATTCGTTCGTATATCTCAGTTCACCTGCAACAGCAGCAGCATCTGCACTGACAGGCGTGATCACTGACCCAAGAACGATTTAAAATCGATTGATATAAATTATATACTACGAAAAAATATACGGCTCACTATCATTGAATGTTAACATATTGCAACATGTTATACAAGATCTGTAAGCCCGTTTTTTTTATCTATTGAAGATATTTTTTCATTAGATCGCCTGCACTTACAATTCCAACCGGTCGATTGGATGCGCCCACACATTTTTCTGACATAACTACCAAACGATGAATATGCTTTTTCGTCATGATCTGTGCAGCTTCTTGAAGTGTTGAGCTTGGGTTGATCGATTCAATTGATAAAGCAACTAACTCGTCCACCAATGTATTTTTCCAATCAATTCTGTCAATTCTTGCAAGAATGTCCATCTCAGATATTATACCAACAGCTTCACCACTTTTATCAATAATAGCAACTGCAGACAACTTATTTTCTGCCATTACAGTCACAATGTCACCAGCAGTTGATTCAACTGGCATGGTTAACACCCCGCGTGTCATAATATCCTTTACCTGAATATCTTCTGTTCTCATAATTCCACTTCCTTTTTTAAGATAATAATTATTTTAATGGTATCCTATAAATACAAATTTGACATCATTATACATTGTGGATGACAATCTCATGAATTATATAATTAGATCGACTCATACAAGTGACGTACAAAGGGACAATATTATACGTAAAGAAAACACCAGAGTAAATATAATTGAACTATAACCACACATGACCATTCGCAAAAATAGAGGATTAAAAATGCCAGATACCGACTTATCAATTCTAAATGAAATTTACGATGTTATTATCGACCGCAAAAACAATCCTGTTGAGGGGTCATATGTTTGCTCGCTTCTGAATCACAGGAAAGGAATGGATAAAATACTTGAAAAAATGGGGGAAGAAGCGGTTGAGGTCATACTTGCAGCAAAGAACAAAGACCATGATGAGATAGTCTATGAATCTTCAGACCTGCTTTTTCATCTGCTTGTGATGCTTGCAGCAAATGGTGTGAAACTTGAAGATATTGCTTCAGAAATGAAAAAACGTAGAGGATGAGTGGTCCTAAAAATTCAACTAATAGACAGCCAGCTCATTCAAGACATCTGTTTTTGACAAAACCCCTTTTAGCACACCGTTTATTGTGACAATCAAGCGTCCGATCTTATGATCGTTAAACATTTTCACAGCCACATACAAAGGAGCATCGCCATCAACAGTAACCAGATCTTTAGTCATTATGTCCCTGACCTTCAATGTTGTTCTGCCATTTGCAAGAGCGCCACCGATATCTGTGAATGTAACAACTCCAACAATCTCTCCCTTTTCTTCAACAGGTGCCCCGTGTATATTGTTCCTCACAAGAACTCTGGCAGCTTCCTGAATATTTGCATTGACATTGACAAATGTGGCAACCCTTTTGACATAATGCTTAACAGATTTTTTAGGAAGGGAAACCATCTCTGTTATTGAGAAAAGTAATGAATTCTGACTATCGTCACGACCAATAACTTCTCCACGAACAATCAAATGGTTCACAGGTGTCGGACCTATCTGGACCATGTCTCCCTCAACAAAATCCTTGATATTACCAAGTATGCGCACCATGCTGTTGCAAAGATCAGGATGCCTCATAGTTGTAAAACTGATCTCTGCTGCTGTCGTATCCTTGACTAATTTTTCATTCTTATATATAGGAACAACAGCCTCATTTTCCATTACACTAATATTCAGTGCATCATATGCACCGCCTGTTGCCTTATATCCACCTTTTGGACCCGGCACACCCTCAACCAGACCAAGTACCTTAAGAGACTGCATCTGGTTACGGACTGTACCAGGATTGCGATTTATAATATTTGCAATCTCTTCACCTTTCACTGCACGATCTTTTTGTCTTTGCAGATTAATAAGAGCAAACAAAATATCCTTTTGTATTGAAGTAAGTTCCACTTGTAAACCACCGTTTTTATATAGACAATTACTCAAAGGTTGTATATATACATATTGTGAATTTGTCATGGATGTTAATTGTGGAGCTGATTTCCTTTTAATATATTTTTGTATTTAAGGAACAGAGATATATATCTTCCACGAGTTTGAGCCTGATAAGCGGGGTGAGTTAATCCACCCTTACGATAGATTTGCTCAAACTATATAATATTACAAAATACAAGGAAACATGATATTTGAGAAGATACACACAGTTCCCACATCGGATGAACTGATCGATAAAGCATTTAAACGTGCTTCAAGGGCAAGGTCCGGCAAGCAGATCACTGGCAGGACTAGTGGTCGTAAAGCAGAGGAGTCAATGCTATTGACAGCTGCAAACGTTCTATCCGATAACCTGGCAAACATTGTCAGGCGTTTCCCAAATTTTGATGATCTGCCTCGATTTTACTATGAACTCACAGACATACTTGTTGGCGTTGACAACATGAGAATGTCACTTGGCTCCGTTGACTGGGCAAGTGGTAAGATCCATGATATTTCGAGAGACTATGTTGGAAAGATGCGAAAGGATCGTGACCCAATGGGTCTTCGAAAAGAAGCATTCGGAAGAATGGCGTCCATCATAAAATCCATTAGCAAGAACCTTATAATGTTAAATGATGCAAGGAATATCTTGCGAAAACTGCCATCGGTCGACGATGAACCTACTATTGTGGTCGCAGGATACCCCAATGTTGGAAAATCCAGTTTTGTTTCTGCAATAACAGGTGCAAATCCGGAAGTAGCAGCCTATCCGTTCACTACAAAAGGAGTGACGATCGGTCATTTTATCAGGGACCATGACAGGTATCAGGTACTTGACACCCCTGGTCTGCTTGACAGACCAATGGCAGACCGGAACGATATCGAACTGCAGGCGATCACTGCACTGAAATATCTCGATGCTGTTGTACTTTTCATTCTTGATGCAAGTGAGACATGTGGTTATGAAATATCTGACCAAAAACGTATGCTTGATGAAGTAAAAGAACAATTTGACCTGCCGATCATTGTTGTTGCAAATAAATCAGATCTGCCTGATTTCAAAGAACTCGATTTTGTTGACATGAAAATGTCAACCGCAACAGGCGAAGGTATTGACCTCGTGGTCAACAAACTGCTTGATATGATTGATGAAAAGAAGAAATTACAGCCGGATGAACCCGAAGAATCATCGCTGGAGTTTAATTCAGATAGTTGGGATGTATAATTCCATATACCGCGGGTTAAATACTAACCCTTATACCTTTTTTTACAAAACACGTTCCATTATGCCAAGTGCCCGTTCTATATCAACCATCGATGTTGCATACGAGATTCGTATGTAACCCTCACCCCTATCCCCAAATGCTATGCCCGGAACAACAACGACACCATTAGAAATGAACTTTGCCGCAACCTCTGTGGAATCCGGGACTTCAGGGAATGCATAGAACGCGCCTTTTGGAAAAGCACATTTCAAACCCATCCCGTTCAGACCATCAACCAGAACATCGCGCCGTTTTTTAAATTCATCGCGCATGGCAATCACAGGCTCCATAGGTCCCGTAATGGCTGCAAGTGCAGCTTTTTGTGCGATCGAATTAGCACATGCCTGAACATACTGATGCACTTTTAACATCTGTTCCGTATACTCACGCTTTGCAGCAACATACCCAAGCCGCCAGCCTGTCATTGAATATGTTTTTGAGGTAGCATTTACCGTAATAACATTGTCTGAATACTGTGCAGGACTTACATGCTCACCCTCATAAATGAAATGTTCATACACCTCATCAGAAATGATCGTGATATTGTGATCGTCCGCAATATCCGCAAATACTTTCATATCATCCCTTGTCTGTACCCCACCTGTGGGATTGGAGGGGGAGTTAACAATGAGCACCTTGGTCTTTGGAGTTATCCGCTCCATCACATCCTCCGGGCGCATTGTCAGATCCTCGCCAAGCGGTACACTGACAACACGACCGCCCATCATCTTGGTCAATGCATTATAGGACACAAAACCTGGATTTGCAATCAGCACCTCATCGCCGGGATTGACAAGTGCAGCGATTGCGATCTCAAGCGCCTCGGATGCACCTGATGTGACTATAACCTCATCAGGCGAAACATCAAAACCGTTCTCCTCTTTGAACTTATGGCTCAGTGCCTCTCGAAGTTCCACAATCCCTGAACCGAATGTATAGCCTGTGAATCCTTCATTTATAGCATCAATAGCTGCCTGTCGTATATGAGACGGTGTCTCAAAATCCGGCTGACCGAGTCCGAGATTTATTGCATCCGAGCCTGCAGCTTCGAATATCTTTCGAATGCCAGATATATCTATATCCAGAACCCTTTGTGCAAACTTCGTATCAGCCATGATATTTCACCTATTCTAAAATTGTATGCCTGGACTTAAGATCGTCCTCGGATGCGCCTGTAATTGATATCAATTCAGCAATAACAGCATCCAAAAACACGAGAGATGTGATCTCAAATGAAGTCCCCAGCGGTGTCAAATGTGAATACTCACCACGCATATGCCTCTCAAGATATCCCCCTGCATCTTCCTTTGTTCTGCCCGGGATCAAAGCAACGGTATCTGCCAATCTCCCAAGCGTGGACTCCCTGTTAGATGTCACGGTTATCAATGTTGACCCGATCTCCTTTGCGATCTTTCCAAGGTCAGCCATTGAACGCGTCTCACCTGAACCCGATATTGCGACCACGACATCATTCGTTTTAACAGCAGGTGTGGTAGATTCTCCCACCACGTAAACGCTAAATCCAAGATGCATAAGCCTCATCGCAAACGCCTTTGCAACCAGACCGGAGCGTCCGGCACCCATCACAAAGATGCAGTTTGCATTCAATATGTCGGCAAGCATCTTCTTAATATTATCCACTTCAATCTCATTGGCTACGCCGTGAATGTGTTTTGACATAAGTTCCATTGATGATAATAGATTATTACAATCGGTTTTAGGTAATTCTCTCATTTATTATTTGCCTCTTTTAGTGATTTTACTTGTCTTTACCTTCATCTTTCATCTTATATTTGATCTGTTTAAGTTTCCATCCATCAATATTGCTAAGTTCATCATATAACAATACAATGTCAGCATCATTACCAGTCCAGTATATATCTATTTTAACGTTTTTGTTCTTAAGCTCTTTGCTGATCACTTCTGAAAGATGGAAAAGCGCTATCTTGCTGTTAAACGGAACATTGAGTGTTGTCCTGTATCCATTGTCTGTTTTAGCATAGGATACAAGTACATATCCATGACTCTCATAATCACTGATCTCTTCAAAAGGACAAACAATATCAAATTCATACACTGATAATGCATCTGCACTGGAAATGCCGATCAAGACCTGACCGATCACATAATCCGGAACCTGACGTCCAAACCAAACTGTGACCTTACCACGTGTGCACAATACATTAACATCATCCCGCCCCATCTCAAAAGATGATATTGATTGTGGATGGGATAGGATATTTTCGATATCTTCAGCAGTTCCCATTAAAATTCACACAACTATTTTTTTGATGAAACAAGCGCACTTATCAGGTCACGGTCTCTCTTAAGCGTTTTTAGCTGATTTGCAGGTCCTATGACTGTAAGTCTTGTTCGTATCGTATTCTTTTTGAACAGTTTTCCAATAAATGAATTATCAATTTTGAAAGGATAACTTTCCATCTCAATACCTGAAAAATCATCTGGATCGATCTGTGACATCGTTATTTCAATAAGTTGCGCTTCTTCTTCAGGTGTCAAGCCTTTTTCAAGCACGAGTATCTTTCCGTTTTTAACCTCATCGATGATGAACCTGACCTTTTCCACAGGAGCCATTCCAGCCAACATGTCTTCTGATATGAGATCCATTTGAATGCCATCCATATCAATCACCCGAACCTTTTTGCTATCTCTTCATAAAGAGTGTCGATATTCTTGCCTTCCAGTGCCGATATTGCGACCATTGGATGCTGTGGGAATGCGTCCCTGATCGTTGTCGGGGATGAATTTTCCAGATCCACCTTGTTGGCTGCGATCAATAAAGGAAGATTGCGTGCTTCCATGTTTCCAATAACTGTGACATTGACCTGAGTAAATGGGTCTTCGGTCGCGTCCATGACAAGTATCACACCATCAAGGTTCTCAAGCCATTTCACAGCTTCGATAACACCTTCTGTTGCCTCTTTTGCCCTACGTTTGGCTTCGCCCGCTTCCATGCCTGCTGCCATAAAATCCTGAAAATCGATCTTGGTAGCAAGTCCCGGAGTATCAATTATATCCAGAGTGATAGAATTACCGTTTGTCTTGATGGTAACACCCTCCCGCCGTCTTGCACGCCTGGTTTCGTGTGCCACGTGTGAAACTGAACCCATTGCATCTCCAGTCCAATCCCTTAATATCCTATTGGCAAGAGTCGTTTTTCCGGCATTGGGAGGACCATATATACCAATACGTGCATTCTGCTTGTTAAAAAGTTTTTTGAAAAGCCCTGCAAAATTTTTTTTGAATGATTTTATTACGCCCATCTATTCCCTCCAATAACATGGTGAAATTAAGATTAAGATTTAAGTCAATATTTAAGTCAATATTTAAGTCAATATTTAAGTCAATATTTAAGTCAATATTTAGATCATAATTGCTGCTATTCTAGATTACTTTGTAGTTTAAATCTTTTTCAGTTATGGTTTTCTCATGGTGATTGTTATAGTGATTACTATTTACCTGCCATTGCAGAATTAATGGCTATCTCGGCAATGTTTGCGCCGTAATCCCCGATCCTGTCAATACTATCTGCTATTGTCCGCATGGCGATTACCATTTCGCGTGAATCGAGTGTAAGAAGTGATTCATTCAATTCAGTTATTATCGAATGCATTTCATGGATATTCCCAATTACCTGATTTGCAAGAACCGCGTTTGAACTGTATAGTGCATCAATACTATCATTCACTATTTTTCGTGATGCTTCACTTGCTTTTTCAGTCAACTCCATCACGGCTTCAGGAATTACATCTTGCATTGAGTGTGCAACTTTTGCTATCTTTTGCGCATGGTCTGCTATTCGTTCAAGCGGGCCTGCTGTCATCCGCAGGTCATGATATTCGTCAATGGATATTTCAGATATGTCAGGCACACGTGCACCACGAAGGATCGATCGAAACTGTTTTGCAGTTAGCAGGAACAACCTGTCCACGTCATCGTCCCTCTGTATGACATCCAGTGCAAGATCGGTGTCGCTGTTCTTTAATGCGATAATTGCATCCTTGTGCATTGAATTTGCGATCAGGAACATTCGACGTACACTCTTTTTTATGGATATCTCATTTTGGTTCAGAAGATCCTGGATAACAACACTTTTTGCAGTCTCTTCAATTATCTCAGGTCCTATCAATTTGTAGCATATCTCCCTGATAATCTTCTTTTGTCCTGATGAGAAACGGTTCGATGTGAGTTCGATTATATCATAACCGGTAAGATAAGCAGCAATTGTATCGCGTGTGAGTGCATCCCCTTTAATGTCACTAACATCAATGGTCTTCCTTTTTGGTGTTGAAGAGCCGTGTATAGGGTCTATTAAAAGCGTGCCATCCGGCTGAGGTGCAAGTGATACACGCGAGCCTGTCACGATTCCTACCTTGTCAGCCCACTGTTTTGGCAGTGATATAATATAGGTGGATCCACCTGTCTGCTGGACTTTACGTGTTTCTATTGTTACCCCTCAGTTAATTGTATTTAATAAATGTCTATATAGTATTTGGTATAAATATATATTGATATTGTGTTATAATAAAAAGTGAACAGTAATAATATATGAGAGAATATTAGGCATCATGAAAGAACTACCCATAACCCAGAACGACATCCCTATACTAAGGAAACTGCTTCCGCTCGTATGCCTGATAGTGCCATGGGAAATATACCAATACGGCACAGGATGGGGAATCAAATTTTCACTTTTTTACCTGAATTTCGACATGACATACGGTACACTCGCAGTAAATGTGCTCAAGCAGTTGACAATGTTATCCTATGGAGGTTTTGCTCCATCGATTAGAACAATTTTCTGGGCAGTAGCGGCGGCACTGTGCGTCGGGATATTCTTGTATGAATTGGCGCGCGAACATATGGAGTATGAAGTAGGTATCAAGATGCTCGGTGCGGGTCTGATCGTGTGCGGCATTCTGTTGGTTGTAAGTTCATTAATTGTATGGTCTGATGCTTTCAGGGCAATCCCTGTGGGGTTTGGATTTTTTGCGGTGGGCGGGTATCTGTTAATGATAATTAAACCGAATTAATTTTACATAACCTTACAGAATAAAAGATAATATATAAATGTGGCATATTTTTTTACTTACTTGTATTTATTAAAATGTTTCAATTTTATCACTTTTTAAATTGTTTCGTGGGATTAAGCTTTAACATATATAACAAATTACAACCTCTTCACTGTTTTGAGTGGGTAAGGCTTCCGTTACAGAAAATTCATTCCTGTTAATCCCGTAAACAATAATTAGATAGAACAAAACTCTTCAATATGTGTACTCTCCTTTTACCCTTCTCAGTATACTTCAATGGTTTAAAATGTTCAGGAAAAGCGAGTATTTCAGATATTTTATGTTCAATAGCATTTTTTAGATCTGGATTCTTTTTACAAGCTTTATTGATCTTTCTTTTGCAAATTTCTTCAATAAAGCAATCTATCTTTATTCCTCGAAGATGTCATCAATAGAATTCACTTTAATAAATTTACCTTCATCAGCTTTCTTCAATCTATTAATAAATTCTTCTTTAAAAGGAAGATCATCAACAGGATGCCAGTCAATCCTATCGCAAAATTTCCAGTCCTCATCGCTTAATTCACCAGTTTTAAGGTATTTTTCGAATGTTGCCCTTTTAAAAACTTCTTCTCTGGCAACTTCAGACCAGTTTATCCAAGAAAAATGTCCCAATTCATTTTTTACATGATCGGAGACAGTTAGAACTACATTTACCATCTACAGCACCCCCTCATTTTTAAGTTCTTCAAATCTTTTCAACTCATTCAGACGTTTCAGTATTCCCGCTTTCATCACTTCATTCCAATTTATGTCTGGAAATTCAACTTTTGTCTTGTTGAATGTACTTGGCATTGATACTGTTATTGTAGCCATAATGTCACCTTAATGTATATCGGAGTGATAGACATATAAACATTTGCGTTCACAGATATCTGTGCTTACACAGTTATCGCTTTATCAAAACCTCTCCCAGGCAGCCCCTTCAGCCCTTCGGATAACATCCTTAAGCGGCACTCCACAAACCTTCGCCACCTTCTTACAATCCTCGAACTCAGCCGAGATATTGAGGAGCGCACCGTGTGTATCCTGTGCGATCTTAACCGCGATCTCAAATTCCTGCCCCTCGATCGTTATCTTAACACTGTCCATGCGCCGGTCTGCTATCAGACGATGGCGAGTAGGTATCACGCGAACCCCCAGCGAGCCGGTCTCAGTGATTATCTTGCGTGCGAGTTTTGAAGTGTCATGTGACTTTGCAATGACATGAATAATATGACCTGCTCTGCCTTTTTTCATAGTGGCTGGTGTTATCGTAACATCCCGCGCGCCCATTAAAAGCAGTTCATCTATCAGGTTTCCAAGAACCTCACCGGTAACATCATCCACATTGGTCTCAAGCACCTCAATGTGATCCTGTATCAGTGCATCGTCCACATCCGCTAGAACCGCGCGCAGTACATTCGGATGCGGCGTGTTCGCATCCCCTGCACCATAACCTACACGGATCGGGGTAGATTGGGGGAATGAATCTACAGGTGTTGAAAAATGAGACAACAGCGCAGCACCCGTGGGAGTCAGCAGTTCGCGCTCGACTGCGCTGCCTTTGAATAACATCTTACCGGCGCGCAGTATCTCAAGAGTTGCAGGTGCTGGAACCGGCAAAGTGCCGTGTGCCGATTCTACAAAACCACTACCAACACTGATTGGCGTGCAGTATATCTTTTCCCACTTAAGTTCATGGATCGCAGTGCATGCACCCACAACATCAGCGATCGCATCGTTCTGCCCGACCTCATGGAAATGTATAGTTTCAAGATCCTGCCCGTGAACCTTTGATTCTGCATCTGCCATCAGGGAAAAGACCGCAAGTGTGTCAATTTCCACCTTTTCGGGCAGAGATGCAGACTTTATCTCATCTATCAGTTCAAAATAAGTGCGGGAACGTTCTTTTTCAGCATTAACCTCAACCTTAACTTTAACATTGACATTAATAGCATCAATACCGCGTTTTGATATACGATCAACAGAGACTAAAACATCAGCAGTCGATTCCATTGCCTCGCGCACTACGGTTGCATCTACCCCAAGGTCGACAAGACTTGCAATTATCATATCTCCCGAAGCGCCGGAAAATGGGTCAAATATCAATGCCTGCATTCAAAATCACTACCAATCAATAAAGTTGAAACCATATAGTTTTTATGCATTGGACGGAATATAAACATCAGATAACATAATTTTACAGATTATATATCATATAGTTTATAAAATCACAAACATAGTTGTTTTTAGGGATGAAACAATGGATGAAATACAAATAAAAGTTGAAAAAGCACATCCGAGCGACTTCGGACGTGGCATAATTCGCCTTGACCCAAGCACACTTTTGAGTCTTCAGTTGTCACCAGGTGACATAGTGGAGATCACTGGCAAGAAAAGAACAGCTGCAAAGGTCTGGAGAGCAGATCGGCAGGACTGGGGGCGTGGCATAATTCGAATTGATGGTTTTATCAGGCAAAATGCCGGAGTAGGTATAGGTGAGCGTGTCACCATCAAAAAAACAGATGTTATTCCTGCAGAGCGTATACTATTGGCTCCACCCGAAGGTGTGGATGTGGAATTCGGGGAGAACACAAGTGATATTATAAAGCATAATATCCTGAAACGTCCCGTTATCAAAGGCGACGTCATACCAATAGTTAGTTCAATGGCCCAGCCAATGACGGGTCCGATGGGAAGCGGACAGGCAATTCCATTGATCGCTATTGAGACCGATCCCGAAGAAGGTATCCTGATCATAAACGAAAACACAATGATCGAACTTCGCCAAAAACCAGTTAGAGGATACGAAAGCGCAGCAAGGGGAATCACTTATGAAGATATCGGTGGGCTCGGGGATGAGATCCAGCGTGTTCGTGAGATGATCGAACTGCCACTAAAGCATCCAGAGATATTCCGGCGACTTAACATAGAACCTCCAAAAGGTATCATACTGTATGGTCCGCCAGGTACAGGAAAGACCCTTATAGCAAAAGCGGTTGCAAGCGAATCTGGTGCAAATTTTATCTACATAGCAGGACCAGAGATCATGGGGAAATATTATGGAGAAAGCGAAGAACGTATCCGTAAACTTTTCGAGGAAGCCACAGAAGATGCCCCTTCCATTATTTTCATTGATGAGATCGACTCCATTGCACCAAAACGTGAAAATGTCACAGGTGAAGTGGAACGAAGGGTCGTTGCCCAACTTCTGACAATGCTTGATGGATTGGTCGAGCGTGGGCAAGTAGTAGTTATTGGCGCAACCAACCGCATTGATGCGATCGATCCCGCACTTCGTAGACCAGGCAGATTTGACCGTGAGATCGAGATCGGGGTTCCAGACAACGCAGATAGGCTTGAAATATTGCAGATCCACACAAGGGGAATGCCTCTTGGAGAGGAAGTAGATCTTGAATACCTTTCGAACCATACACAGGGCTTTGTAGGCGCCGATCTGCTGTCACTGGCACAGGAAGCAGCCATGCGTTCCCTTAGAAGATTTCTTCCTGATTTCAATCTGGATGAAGATATACCACAGGAAAAACTGGAAGAGATCATCGTATCCGTGGAAGATTTTGAAAATGCACTATGGGAGATCGAACCCTCTGCTATGCGGGAAGTGCTGGTTGAGATCCCATCTGTCGATTGGACTGATGTGGGCGGACTCGATAATGTCAAGCAGGAGATTATCGAAGCAGTTGAATGGCCTATAAAAAGACCTGAAAAGTTTGTCGAAATGGGAATTAAACCTCCAAAAGGCATTCTGCTATTCGGTCCTCCTGGCACCGGAAAAACACTAATAGCACAGGCTGTTGCAAACGAATCTAATGCAAATTTCATTAGTATAAAGGGACCACAAATGCTTTCAAAGTGGGTTGGAGATTCGGAAAAAGCGATTCGTGAAACGTTTAAAAAAGCCAGACAGGTTTCTCCATGTATAATATTCTTTGATGAGATCGACTCCATTGCACCAATGCGCAACGCAATGTCAGAGGACGGAAAGGTATCAGAGCGCGTTGTAAATCAACTTTTGACCGAACTTGACGGACTTGAACCATTAAAAGAGATCGTTGTTATCGCTGCAACCAACCGACCTGACATTTTAGACCCTGCACTTTTGCGATCAGGACGTTTCGACAGGCTGGTACTTGTTGGTCCACCTGCACGGCAGGGAAGGATCAAGATATTCAATATACACACAAAGGGTATTCCACTTGCAGACGATGTCAATATTGAAACGCTTGCAGACATTACTGAAAGATATGTTGGCGCTGATATTGAATCCGTTTGCAGGGAAGCAGTTATGCTTGCGCTTCGAAGCAATTTTGAGACCAATATTGTAACCATGGCACATTTCGATGAGGCACTCAAAAAAGTTAGACCAACAATATCTGAGAACATGGTTGAATATTACGAGAAAATGCAAGACCTGTTCAAAGGCGGCGTGCAGAGAAATGTAGAACCAAGTTCTTATATAGGATATAGGTAAAGATACGACTAATAACTATAATTTATGGAGTAATGAATATGTCAAAAGTGTTTGCAAAAAACCTATCCAGCAAGCAAGTTATGGCGACGGATGGGACTGAACTGGGTATATTGTTTAATATAGTGATGGATGTAAAAACCGGTGATCTGGTTAACTTGCTTATAAAACCTGATCTGGCACTTGATACATCAAAGTATAAAACCGATGCGCAATATATAATCGTGCCATTTGAAGCCGTACGTGCGATAAAAGATTATATCGTTGTAGACAAAACACTTGCAAGAGGGTTACCTGCGGAAGTTATAGAAACGATTGCATAAAAATTTTTGATTAAGTTAAATTGAATTTAGCATAGTAATTGAATTGAAGATTCATTGGGAAGTATCTATATACAACCCTTTGACCTCAAATATTCAATAGCCTCAACCGCGCCATCACCATAGGATGCTTTTGTCACATGATCTGCGGCATTTTTAGCTTCTGCATCCCCGTTCGCAACAGCAATCCCAAAACCTGCCGATCTGATCATTTCAGCATCGTTCACAGAATCACCAACTGCTACAAAATCAGCAGGGTTCAAACCCATTAATTTTGCGATATTTTTTAGACCTGTGCTCTTGTTGATCTCATTGCTCTTAATATGGATCGCATACTTTGTATCAATAATATCAACCTCAAAATCCTGAGATTTGAGTATTTCTCTGGCTTTTTCCAGATCAAAATCCCTGCTAAGAGCTATCTCTGTCTTTCGGTATTCAGGATCAAGCTTTGTCAGGTTATAGTGTTTTGACAGGAAAGTGAATGCTTTTTCACATTCTTCAATATGATTGGATACAAGGGGTAGTTTATCGTATCCGGTTAGAACCAATCCCCCATTCTCAGCGATCACATAACCTCCAAGACCAATTAATTTTGCAGCAGCCATGGCATAACAGGATATATTGCCGGTTGCCAACACAACAGGAATGTCAAGGGCATGAAGTGCCTCTGCTGCCCGAAGGTTCAAGCGTCGGTCCTTATGTGTGATCGTACCGTCGATATCCAGAACAATAGCTTTGAACTTCATGCCCGATATATTACCTCGCAGGGATTAAACAATTGCCCTGCAAGTTAAGTTAAAGTTAAAGTTAAAGTTAAAGTTAAAGTTAAAGTTAAAGTTAAAGTTAAATTACTAGTCAACCAACCCGTCTGTTGTGACAGATACTATGGCTTCACCATCAGGAAGATTTGGAGAGTCCACAAGACGTATGATCCTCTTGTCGCCTTTTGATTTTCGTAGATACAATCTGAATGTAGCAGTGTGCCCAAGTATGTGCCCGCCTATTGGTTTTGTCGGATCGCCAAAGAATGCATCCGGTTTTGACATGACCTGATTCGTGACGACCACTGCTGAATTATAAAGGTCACCGAACCGCTGAAGCCCATGCAGGTGCTTATTAAGTTTCTGCTGCCTATCAGCAAGTGTGCCCCTGCCAACATACTCTGCCCTGAAATGTGCTGTTAATGAATCCACGATCATTAATCGCACAGGTTTATCAGTATCCTTGAGTTCATTCGCAAGTTCCATTGCTGAATCCACGAGAAGTATCTGGTGATTTGAATTATATGCACGTGCCACGTGTATGTTTTTAAGGAATTCATCATGGTCGTACTCAACGCCATTTCTTTCCGAGAGACCCTGTACCATCTGTTTGATCCTCTCAGGTCTGAATGTGTTCTCCGTATCGATCATTATTACGGAACCGCTCAACCCTCCCTGCTCCCTTGGGAGTTGAACATTCACGGCAAGCTGATGTGCGACCTGGGTTTTTCCCGATCCAAATTCACCATACATTTCTGTGATCGATTGAGATTCAATTCCCCCGCCCATCATCTCATCGAACTCAACACAACCGGTTGATAGTTTCCCGACAAGTTTCCTGCGCTCAAGAACCATATCACCTGTCTCGAACCCACCAATATCGGCAGACTGCCTTGCAGCATTGATGATCTTTGCCGCTGTCGATTCCCCGATCTCGGCAGTGTTCGCAAGTTCTGCTGGTGATGCAACCGCGACCGCTTCAATGGTATTGAAACCTGCGTCTTTTAACTTCTCTGCCGTTGCCGGACCAACGCCCGGAAGATCCTCTAATAATATTTCAGTCATTTTTATGTAACTCCTTATCGGTGCACATGGTTAGTTTAGGTGCACAATTTATCACGATAATATAGTTTTGTGAGTATATATATTTAAGGCAAGCGGGGTGAAAGTATTATCTGCCCTATGAAACACACTTATGTATATAGGTGTAAATGAACAAAATTACCAAACACTTATTTTACTTGACCTCTATTTCCAAGCATGTCAAAAGTCGCAGTCGGCGGAACATTCGAATATCTCCATGACGGTCACAAAGCCCTTATCAAAAAGGCTTTCGAACTGGCAGAGGGAGATGAAGTGTACATTGGACTCACCTCCAACGAAATGGCACGGCAGCGCAATCGCGATGTAGACGATTGCCAGACACGCAAAAACAATCTTTTGCAGTACATCGAAAGCCTTGATATCCCAAAAAAACGGTACATCGTAGTTGAACTGACAGATCCCTATGGTACAACACTTACCGATAATTTCAATTATATCGTGGTATCTCCTGAAACATTTCCGGTCGCACTTAAGATCAATGAATTGCGTGAGCAATCCGGATGCAGTAAGATCGAGATTGTCAATATTGAATACGTGATGGCAGATGATGAGATGCCTATATCCTCAACACGGATCGCCTGTGGTGAGATCGATGAACACGGGCATTTGAAAAATTAGAATTGATGAGAAACTAAACGATACACCAACCCGCCGCAGGCGGCACTTTCTATACAAATACAACCCAAGTTTGACACTTAGATTTCTTGCTGATTGTATCCTTTATTTGTCAATTCCATAATTTGTTTTTTAAGGCTTTTTTTTCTCCATCTAATTTGACAGATTAATTGTAGTCTGTTGAATTCGATTTTTATGATTTTTAGCTTATTTTTAAACTTGCA
>JAMJFS010000018.1 GCA_023544565.1 Methanosarcinaceae archaeon | reverse complement strand
AAATCAGTGTAAATCTGCGTCTAAAAACGAAAAAAACGAAAATGTCCCACACCTCTACCTGTTTCACACCCATACACCACACAGATTCAATCTCTTTCACAAATATTTAGAAACGCGCCGCCCTGCAAACCTTTCAACCACCAACCAAACCCCGCACCTCCACCTCTGCGCCCTCTGCGCCCTCTGCGACCTGCACGGCCCGCAGGCATAGCAGGCGTAACAGGCACTCAACTCCGTAGAAGGTGAGTGTGCTTTGCGGCCATTAATAAAAGCGACATCGTGGAGCTTCTCTTTCTGATAGGCAATAATATATCATATTGAATCCATATTTAAACTAGATAAGGGGAGTTGATATTATTCCAATGAGAATTAAAATCGCAAATCAGGCTCGCTGTATTGGTTGCTATTCTTGCATGATGGCTTGTGCCAGAACATATTATAACACCATCTCACTAAAAAACAGTGCAATTGACATTCGGACAAGTGGTGGAATTGAGAGTGCTTATGTTGCTGTTGTATGCCATGCATGTATTGAACCACCATGTGCAAAAGTATGCCCTACAGGTGCCCTTGTCAAAAGAAAGGGCGGCGGGGTTGTGTTCCATAAAGACCTATGTACGGGCTGTGAACAATGTGTAGGTGTGTGTCTTGTTGGTGCTATCCATATGGATGGGA
Source organism: Methanosarcinaceae archaeon (assembly GCA_023544565.1). Lineage (GTDB taxonomy): Archaea > Halobacteriota > Methanosarcinia > Methanosarcinales > Methanosarcinaceae > Methanovorans. The sequence goes on along the minus strand of JAMJFS010000018.1, from coordinate 34,896 downwards.
ATGCAAAGGCAATTGTTTGCAAACATTGTGGAATATGCACCTCTTTTTGTCCACATGAGGTCCTTGAGATGAGACAAGTTGGTGAAGCAGAAGATAGTACACATAAAGAAATATCGTATGGGGGGGCGAAGTAAATGTCAAACATGTCTTCTGTATCTGGCCTGGCAAATGTGTTGTACATTGACCTTACCAATGAAACGTCAAAAGTAGTGGAACGACAAGACTTATTTGATAAGTATCTTGGTGGCACCGGTGTTGCCACCATGTTGATGCATGAAGAGTTCAAAGAAAGAACCGATGCTCTTGCACCAGAATCACCCATAGTACTTAGCATCGGACCGCTATCTGGTATATATCCATGCTGCACAAAAGTAGTTGCCATGTTTAGATCCCCCCTCACAGGTGAATTCGGAGAATCACATGCTGGCGGACGACTTGCAATGGCAATGCGGTTTGCAGGATGTAGTTCTATTGTCATCACAGGACGTGCAAAACAGCCGGTCTACATTTCAATTTATAATGATAAGATCGCATTCAAAGATGCATCATCTATCTGGGGATTATCTTCAACAACTGATATTGGAAAGATATTGCGTAATGTTGAACCAAGTGCTGGCAAGCGAAGTATTATTAGAATTGGGGCAGCAGGGGAAAACCTGATCCGATATGCAAATGTCAATGTCGATACGTATCGGCATTTCGGACGCCTCGGGCTTGGCGCAGTGTTTGGTTCCAAGAATTTAAAAGCCATCGTGATATCGGGAGATGGGGAAATTGAAGTACCTAATAAAAGTGCATATTCAAAAATTTATAAAGAAATATTTACGAATATTGTTAAAACAGACCTTATGGAAAAATATCACAATCTTGGTACAACCGAAAACATACTTCCTTTGAATGAATTAAGTGGACTTCCAACAAGAAATTTACAGCAAACATTCTTCGAATATGCCGAATCAATATCGGGTGAGAACTTTGCTGACAATTATCTTGTAAGAAAGATATCCTGTGCTCATTGTCCAATTGGGTGCATACATATTGCAATGTTAAAAACGTCATTCGGCCCCTCACATGAATATGAGATTAAGCATATTTCATACGATTATGAATTGGTGTATGCACTTGGTACGAACCTTGGAATACTCACACCGGAAGGCGTTTTGGAATTGATAGACCGTTGTGAGCAATATGGCGTAGACATAATTAGCATGGGTGTGGTATTGGGATGGGCAACAGAAATGTCTATGCAAAAAAGATTCAATATCGAGGATACGAAAGGGATTTCATTAAAGTGGGGCGATGTCAAGAATTATCTTCGTGCGATCGACCTGATAGTTGAATCTTCAAATGAGTTTTATTCAGCACTCGCAAAAGGTGTAGCATTTGCTTCAAAAAAATATGGGGGAGATAACTTTGCCATACATGCAGGGGGAGTTGAGATACCCGGATACCACACAGGTGTTGGGAACCTTGTTGGTTTGACGGTCGGGGTGAGGCATTCACATCTGGATAATGGCGGATACAGTGTTGATCAAAAAGCATTCAAAGACAATCTTTCAGATGAAAATATCGTTGATAAGCTCATCTTTGAGGATGATATACGAGGAGTTCTTACATCACTTATCATCTGCCTGTTCGCACGTGGCATTTACACGTATAATTCCATCATTGAATCTCTTGCTGCAGTAGGCATAGAACGATCGGAAAAAGAACTTATTGAACTTGGCAGGGATATTTTCATGAAAAAGTATGAACTAAAACGAAAGTTTGGTTTTGACCTCGATAATGTGACTTTTCCGTCTCGATTTTTTGAAACCGCTTCCACAAATGGTATGATAGATGAAGCGAGAGTTCAAAATGTATTATCCACATACAAGAAAAAACGATGGGGAACAGATAGGACGTGATCGTTTGGAAATGATGGGAATTTGCACAATATGCAGAGGAACTGGAAAGTTATTCACCTGCATGTTCTGTGGAAGGCTCGTTTGTAAGAATTGCCTTGATACATCAACTGGTGTGTGCATACAATGTTCACGCGGCAGAGGTACTACATTCCAAAGCACAAGGATTGATTAATTCCAGGTGTAATGGCGTGTTAATTTTAAATCGTAAACCTTATATCAAATTAGTGCACCATGTGCACCTGGTGCATATGAACGAATCAAAAGAAACTAAAATAAAGTTTGGGATATCCATAGATAAAGAACTGGTTCAAAAGATCGATGCGATCGTAGAACAATCCGATTACTTGAAAATAAGCAGGTCTGAATTAATAGAAACAATACTTGAGAAGTTCATGTTCGAGCATATAGATAAAAAAGAACTTGCAATAAATGCTGTTGGACTTGTCATACGAAGCCGCAAAGGTGAACTTCTCGTATAGGTTGAAGAGTATGGCACAGATCTGCGTCATACCCTTACCAAATAATCGACACCATCCTTTGTGTTAGTTGATAATGTGCCTGCACTTATTAACTGATTTATTTTTCCATCAATCTCATCCGGCTCATACCTTTTGGAAAGCAAACTCTTGAGAATGCTTCTTTTTATTTCAGCACCATGCGGCATATACATTAAAATATTTCCTTCCAGTTTCTCTGATTTATCGGCTGGTTGTTGCGGCGCGGGTGGTATTAAAGATGGCGCATTAACCGGAATTGGCGGTTCAAATGCGGCCAAAGGTGGTGTTGGTGTTTCTTCTGCAGGCGTAAGTTCCGGCATAACAAACGATGGCTGTTTTGGTGTTTCTTCTACAGACGTAAGTTCCGGCATCGCAATTTCCAGTTCTGGCTCTTCTTCAATTGATGTTAAATCTGGCATCGTAATTTCCAGTTCTGGCTCGTCTTCAATTGATGTTAAGTCTGGCATTACAATTTTAAGCTCACCTGCAGGAGGTATTGATTGCAACATGGATTGAATTGATCCTAACTGAATTTCCACCTTAGTTAATCGTTCTGCCAATACTTCATTTGCATCTGCATCTGCTGTCCCGGATGACAATTCTCGCTCAATAATATTACGTACAAACAAGCTTTTGTTCTCGATCTCATCCAACCGATCAAATAGTTCATCCGACATGCTAATTGTAAGCCGTTTCATAGTATTAACTCCACTGATAAATAATTCATACATATGTATGACTCAATCATACAAATATATGCCTATTACATAAAAAATAAGATTACACCAAAATGTTGATCGGATGGATGCTTGCTGATTCAATGTCAAGATCAGCAGATGCTTCAGCAATCATTATGTCACTCATAGCAGCAATTGGGAATGTGTAAGGTGCGTTCTCGATCGGACCATACAATACAAAATCACCGGTTGAAACTTGCTGCAAACATGTTGAAGCAATATCACACATCTGGAATATCAGTGGGTCTTCCTTACGTTTTGCCTTAAGCCAGTTCCATGAAGAAGGAGCATTGTGAATACCCGATCCTGTTGGATAACCCCATTTTGCTTTGGCAGTAAGTGTCATACGAAGTGCAACACCCGCACCATCCCCCATAGGAGTGATGCTTGGATCGATCAAGATGTTCGTAATTCCGCATTCCTTCGCAATATCCAAAAGTCCAGTCTTGATGACCCCACCACCATTCTCAAGCAATGCCATCCTGCCATCCAGAGAGGAATTCATAGCATTGAACCCAAGGATAATTGAACTATCTACATCAGACAGTTTCAATGCCTCCTGCTCATCATCCGTTATACTCATGTTGATGGAATTATAAATGGCTTTATCGGCAAGTCCGATGTCAGTAACATACTCAACAGCATGCATGCGTACTGACGCTTCCGGAGAATCTACAATAAATGGAGCATTAGTTATATTCGATATAAAATCTATATAATTAGATATGCTTTCTACTGTAGTTCCAAATATATGAACCAAATGTGGATTTCCGGTTTCATCGGAATTCGTTTCCTGAATATTTACAAGATTTTCTGCAGCACCTTTGTCAAATATGCCTGCTGCGGCATCCTGTACGATCTTATGATTATTATAGAATATCGTACCTGCAAGCACAGTAGGCAATTCACCCGGCTGACCCCCGATCTTCGTTCCTGCAATATTAACGATCTCTTGTTCTTTTTGAAACCTGAACATATTTTACCCTCTTTTTCCAGCATACATTTGCATAATCATCATAATCAATCAATCAATCAATCAATCAATCAATCAATCAATCAATCAATCATCATTTATTATAGTGCTTCTGCTTCAGCAGAATATATAATTCCTGCTGTGACATCCATCATAAATTCATCGGAAATCATCAGATCACCTGATATTGGTTTGCTGGGTGCGGCATGTTTCTTCTTTGTCGTGCCTACAACCACAGGCTCTTCATCATACACAGCATCTTTATTCTTATATTCATCCACGATCTGCCGTATCTCATTAAGATCGGTCAATCCAATATGCCCTATGAATTTGACCTGACTCTGGAAACGCTTGATCGCATCTTTTGTGATATTCTCAATGAACGGGATCGCACCATCTGAACCAATGATCCTGCCCTGTTCGTCAATTCCATTCTTATGAAGTGCTAACAACGTTTGTCCTGCAAGATGCCCGCGGGACTCCCCGCCGCAAATAAGAATATATCTGATATTTGAATTTGAAATGACATTTGCAATAATCTTTTCGGCACCGAGATTCTCTGTTTTACAGGTTCCCCAGATAGCAGCAGCAAGATAAGGTTCAAGCGTGCTTGCAAGTGTTACAACAGCAATCCTTGATCCTAGCGTACCGACAACATAATCACCCTTTACCACTGGCCATTCCGGTGTAATAGATTCCAAATTGATCACCCTGAATTTTTATTTTTTAATTTATTAACATCAACAAGTGCACTGGCAAGCATAATAGCCTTTGTGTAATGTCCTCCGACACGCGATGTGTCAACAAACACAAAATCATCCATGAGTACCGGAGCGCCCATCCCATCGCCGCCGCCCAGGAAAACCAGTGTCCTGAATATCAGGTTTCCTGAAATTCCATCAGGTGCAATAATGAAATTTGCTTCCTTGATGGCATCTTCTATTAGTATATTATAATTATTTACAATAATTCCCATTTCCTTAGCACGAGCGGTAACGAATTCGGCATTGGATATAGTACGGTCAACCCATTCATCACGTCCAATGTCACCAATTCTTCCGCCTGAAAGAATACCAACAACAGGCTCAATTCCAAACCTGCGAATGTGGTCAACTCCTAACCGGATGAATTCGATCTTGTCATCATTGTCAGAACCTTCATCAATGCCAACAGGAGCAAGAAAAAATGGATTTCCATTATTATCCAGAAGAAGCGCAAGCCGATGTAATTTTTTCATTTTAAGAACCTTTTTGAGATGTGAAAGTGCATCTGATGCACGCGCTGTCCCCCGAACGGCGGCATCAACATATCCTGATGCAAGAACATCTCCAATCGTTTTTTCAGGTTCATCAGTGTCAATGATCTCCAGGTCAGTGCCTATAACTTCAATTTCCTGTTTGTTACCGACCAGGACAACATCGGCATACCCCGCATCCTGTGCGGCTTTTGCGCTCATCAATATTTTTTCATTAGGGTTGCGGATACCGATCGCAACCTTTGCCCTATTTGCAAGCGCACGTTTTTCAATAATATCGAGTAGATTTCCTGTGTTTCTTGAGCTCATGTCAACCAACCAGTAATATATTATTATTCTCCAAAGAAATGCAAACATTAATTAATTTTCCGTTTCATGAAGGTATGATCACTGATGACAATTTCTATTGAATGGGCTGAAAAATATAGACCTCGATCACTCTCCGAAGTGGTTGGAAATAAAAAAGCGGTTATGGACTTGCAGGCATGGGCAGAGGAATGGCTGCATGGCGTGCCGGAAAAGCGGGCTGTTATACTTCAGGGTCAGGCAGGTATTGGAAAAACTTCTGCGGCACATGCACTTGCTAATGATTATGGATGGGAGATAATAGAACTCAATGCAAGTGACCAGAGAACCGCATCTGTGATTGAAAGAGTCGCAGGTTCGGCTTCAAAGATGCGCACCCTGTCTGGAACCGATTCAAAAAGATTGATAATTCTTGATGAAGCAGACAATATACATGGTACATCCGATCGCGGTGGCGCACGTGCTATTGGTGATATTATTAAGAAAACAAATCAGCCAATCGTGCTTATTGCAAATGACCTGTATGGCCTGACTTCAACACTCAGGACCCTGTGTCTGGAAATAAAATTCCATGGTGTGCAGAGTCGCTCCATGGTTCCTGCGCTCAAGAACATATGCCACAATGAAGGCATCATGTGTGGTGTAGGTGTCATTGAGAATGTAGCAGAAAATGCCGGTGGAGATATGCGAAGTGCTGTGAACGATCTGCAGGCTGTTTCTACTGGCAGAAATGAGATCAATATTGAGGATATTGCCACATCACAGAGAGATACAAAGGGATCGATCTTTAAGGTGCTTGAACAGATATTCAAAGGTACTGATGCACAAAAAGCGCTTAATGCGACTTATGGGCTGGATGAGAACCCCGAGGATCTGGTGCATTGGATCGATGAGAATCTTCCGGGACAGTATGGTGGTGGGGGGGCCGGCAAAGTTAACGTTAAAGTTGATGGAATTGATGTAGATGTCAGTAACGGGTTTGAATATCTATCTCATGCGGACAGGTATCTTGGACGTGTAAAAAAGCGGCAGAACTACCGCATGTGGCGGTACGCAGGGGTGCTCATGACCTGTGGGGCTGTGGTTGCTAAAACACATGTACATGGTGGTTTCATCAAATATCAGCCGCCTTCGTTCTGGCGAAGACTTGGACAGTTGCGTGCAAGGCGGACCATGAGGGATAATGTTGCATCCAAGATCGGCGAACACTGTCATGAATCTATGCGATATGCGCGTGCAGACCTGACATCGATGTATGGCCGGATGTTAAAGGATGAAAAATATGCAGTCGACACGTTAATTAATTTGAATCTAAATCTTGATGAACTTGCCTACATGACAGGAAGCCCCAAAGTGACAAAGAAACTTCAAGGTGTCTATGATCAGGCACAATCCATAATTAATGAAAAGGTTTCAGATGACATTGAATTTTTTGCAGCACCAAAGACGGACAGATCTAACAAGATCAAAAGCAAAAACGATTCACAGGTGAGTCTTGATTCGATCCAGAACATCATTGAAACTACCGCTCCTGCAGATGTAAGTAATGAAAAAGATGATGCAAAATCGAGCGTAGCCAAAAAACGTGAATCTCGCAAACCGCAAAAAACGTTGTTTGATTTTTGATTGTATATATTTTATAAATATATAGTGTGAGTTAATTCGACCAGAAGGATAATTTTCTCGCATTACAATTATAAATTAAAAATATAAGTTACAAAAAAAGAATTGAAAAACACTTCCCGTGATGTGAATGTGAGCGGGTTGGGGAGTGGGGGTTGTTAAAAAGAATAACCCGCTCACAACCCACATGATACAGTAATGCTATATATCCTTGTCGCACATATCATGACTTTTTATAATTATTATAATACATATCGGTCAAATGTTTTTCTATAAGTTTCACAGTGTTGATAATAGTGTTTATGGGATACTCAACTTTCTTGAGGTGTTACTATTTATGGTACTTGCAGTCAAAACTTGTAGTTAAGTAAAAACTAATAAATATCTTGCACCCCACTTATGTTCAGTGATATAAATGGTAATTGGAGTTACAATGGTAAATGTGTTACCTGGAAAGGAAAAGGTAACATACAACGAATTGCGTAGTATCGACGGCATCAAAGATGTATACCATGTATTTGGTGAATATGATTTTGTGGTCATTATGGATGTTATTGACATGTGTATCCTGAACAATATTGTAGATAATATAAGAGGAATTGAATCTGTAACAGCAACCCAGACAATCGTTGGTGCTGAACTGCAGTGAGAATCTAACACTGTACTGGTTTTAGAAAAACATTGATAACATTATAGAAAAACGGAATAAAAAATATGGCAATCCCAATTGCAGAAGAACTTGCAAAAAAACAACAAGCCATCAGTGTTGCGGAATTTTTTGAAAAAAATCGACAGATACTTGGTTTTGATTCTGCACCGAGAAGTCTAATAACAACTGTCAAAGAGGCAGTAGATAATTCACTGGATGCATGTGAGGAAGCAGAGATACTACCTGATATTTTAATACAGATCGAACGCGCAGGCAAGGATAATCTTACGGTCATAATCGAGGATAACGGTCCGGGTATTGTCAAGGAGCAGATCCCAAAAGTGTTTGCTAAACTGCTTTATGGTTCGCGTTTTCATTCACTCAAACAGAGTCGTGGTCAGCAGGGCATAGGAATTTCCGCATCGGTATTATATTCACAATTGACATCAGGTCGTCCAACTAAGATCATATCTACAATTGGACGCGATTTCCCTGCCCATCATTTTGAACTAATGATCAATACTAGCACCAATGATCCAGAAATATTGAAGGATGAGATTATTGACTGGGACCGTCCGCATGGCACCCGTGTTGAAATGGAAATGGAAGCAACGTATGTAAAGGGGCGCAGGCAGTCAATATCCGAATATCTTAAGGCAACAGCGATAGTTAATCCGCATGCACGGATCACGTTTATCGAACCTGATGGCAATGAGATGATCTTTGAGCGGGCAACAGATATATTGCCGATCCCTGCAAAGGAGATCCTCCCGCATCCGCATGGTATTGAACTGGGCACACTCATGAAAATGATGCGCTATACAGAGCGCCAGAAGTTAGGGGCATTTTTACGTTATTCATTCACCAAGATAGGACTTTTGACTGCAGAAGAAATATGCAAGGCTGCGGGACTTGATCCTGAACTTGACCCTCATGAAGTTACAAGAGACCAGACAAAAAAGATCCTTGATGCGTTTAAGAAAGTGAAAATTATGGCACCGCCTACGGATTGCCTTTCACCTATCGGGGATAAACTGATCTATAAGGGACTTGAAAAAGAATACAACGTTGACTTTATCGCAACAACAACACGCTCGGCATCGGTTTATTCAGGAAGTCCGTTCGTTGTCGAGGTAGGGATAGCATATGGTGGTAATCTTTCAAAAGAAGACCGTATTGACATATTGAGATTTGCAAACCGCGTGCCTCTTCTATACCAGCAGGGTGGGTGTGTTACCACACATGCCGTGGAATCAGTCAAGTGGAAGCAGTACAGCCTAAACCAACCTGGTGGGGGGATGCCGACAGGTCCTGCAGTTTTGATGATACACGTGGCATCCACAAATGTGCCGTTCACATCAGAATCAAAAGATGCAATCGCAGATATTCCAGAGATCAAGGATGAAATTGAACTTGCAATAAAAGAAGTTGCACGAAAACTTAACCAATTCATATCCAAACAGGGAAATCTCAAAAAGCGAAGAGAAAAGGAGATCATTATTGAGAAAGTGCTGCCAAAAATGGCAGCGAAACTCGCAGAAACACTGGATCGTGAGATACCTGACATAAATCCGGTCGTGGCAAAGGTTATGGGTAATATGCTTGTAAGCAGGAATATCAGACGTGATGATGACGGCAAAGCGACCGTTTCAATAAAGGTCAAGAATTTCAGTACAAAGTCTCTTGAGTTCAATCTTCATGAAATGATACCGTTCAAAGCAGAAAATGTGGTTCCTGAATCAAAGGTTATCACAATGGGTAATGATTATGATTATGTGTGGAAAATGAAACTCTCGCCCGATGCTTCAAAAGCTGTGACATACTCACTTGGGTCGGTTACAGAGGACGAGGTCACACGATTTGGAGAACTCATTGTAGAGGGAATTGATGAGGAAATGGTTACAGGTGCAAAGGCTATCAAGGGAGTTGTTTAGATGAGCGATGAAGAATCAATTGATCGGGCCGATCGTAAAAAACAACGAAATGCTATTGCAAAGAACCGACTTGTTGGCTTGACAGAGAAATTTTACAACCAATTCCTTGATGAGGTTGTGCCAAATGTCAGCCTTCCAAGCCGTACTAAAGAGAATATCTGCTATAACGATAAAAGCAATGTGTGGGTATATGGCGACCGTGAGAGTGAGAGAAGTGCAAAGACAGTAAAAGGTGCTTTCCAGTTGCTAAAGAGCACATATGCAGTGGATTTTATTGTAAAGAACCATCTTGAAAATGATCGCGGCTCGACCTTGAGGGAGTTGTATTATATATCAGAGGGTTGGGACATAGCCAAGTTCCGTGAGCAGCCTGAAAGTGACAGACTGATCGAAGACCTTGAGATCATCACAGGTCTGCAAAGGGAATATTTCCATATGCGACCTGAAGAAGACGGTGCTACGATGTTTGGTCCAATTAGGATACGCGAGGAAACAAAGCGCGGTTCACGTACTATTCACTGCCAGGAAGATATTGGAGAGAGCGGGTATCAGATCCCATTCAATGTTGAGAATATTGAATTCCTTGACCATGATGCGAAGTTTATAATTGCTATCGAGACTGGTGGTATGTATGCACGTCTGATTGAGAATGGTTTTGACGAAAAATACAATGCTATCCTTGTTCATCTTAAAGGTCAACCGGCACGCTCCACAAGGCGTATGATCAAGCGTATGAACGATGAACTTGGCATACCTGTCACAGTCTTTACTGATGGTGATCCATGGTCATACAGGATATTTGCATCAGTTGCGTACGGTGCAATTAAGAGTGCACACCTATCGGAACACATGGCAACACCGGGCGCACAGTTTATTGGTGTGCAGCCATCTGACATTGTTGAGTATGAACTCTCAACTGACAAGTTGACTGATAAGGATATAGATGCCCTTCGAAGTGAACTAACAGATCCAAGGTTTGAGTCTGATTACTGGAAAGAGCAGATCAAACTTCAGCTTGATATCAAGAAAAAGGCAGAACAGCAAGCTTTCGCAGGCAAGGGTCTGGATTTTGTGACGGATACGTACCTGCCTGAAAGGTTGACTGACATGGGAATCATTTGATCTTTTTTTCCATCTCTAACCTTATTACTTTTGTCAAAACGAATGCAACTACCGATACTGCCACTGCCATAAGGATGACCATGAACAGATCGCCCTGATCGGCAAACATCAAAAGTCCTTTGAAAAGCAGGGCTGTAACTATTATTCCGACCAAGAGAATAATTGATGTGGAATTTTTGTAGAGTTTTTCGATCGGATTTTTTGGATTATCGTCCATAGTCTGGCAGATTACTATGATTGGTATTATAATTTACTCCCGTTTTTGACCGCAAATAATGGACACACATATAAACCTTTAATATAGATGAAAACATACTAATGCAAGTATTGATGATTACTAAAAAATAGGTTCAAGCGAAGTAAAAGGAACGTTTCTTTAACACCATTTTAATAATATCATTTAATGGATAATTTGAAGATTTGAAAAGTTAAAATCGGGAATATTGAGTAATATGTACATTTATAATATTTTCATGGAGAAAGATCACAAATGAGTGACAAACAATCTTATGATGCGACACGTATTCAGGTTCTTGAAGGTCTTGAGGCCGTACGCAAGCGTCCAAGTATGTATATTGGTAATGTTGATAACAGGGGACTTCATCATCTGGTGTATGAAGTTGTCGATAACAGTATCGATGAAGCACTTGCCGGATATTGTAGTCATATCAATGTAGTTATGAACGCTGATGGCAGTGTGATGGTTGAGGATGACGGCAGGGGAATCCCTGTGGATACTCATCAAAAGTACAATAAATCCGCACTTGAGGTTGTTATGACCATCCTCCACGCAGGCGGTAAATTTGACAAGGGCAGTTACAAGGTATCTGGTGGATTGCATGGTGTCGGCATCTCTGTTGTTAATGCACTTTCTGAATGGATGACAGTAGAGGTCAAACGTGACGGTAAACTGTATTACCAGAGGTATATGCGTGGAGTTCCTGATGAAGAAGTTACAGTGATAGGTGAAGCGGAAGGTACCGGAACCAAATGTACATTCAGACCTGATGCAAGGATATTCGAGACTACCACGTTCAAGTATGATACACTTACCACAAGACTTCGTGAACTTGCTTTTTTGAACCGTGGAATTAAGATCAGCCTGGCAGATGAAAGAACACCAGACGGAGAACGTGAGGTGTTTGAGTACAGCGGAGGAATTGTAGCATTTGTAGAGTACCTTAATCAAAACCGAACAGTTCTTCATGACAAACCCATCTATTTTGAAAGAGAAAAGGAGGGTACATCTGTTGAGATCGCAATGCAGTACACTGACAGTTATTCGGAGTACGTCTATTCTTTTGCCAACAATATAAACACGCATGAAGGTGGTACGCATGTTGTTGGTTTTAAGACCGCACTTACACGTGTTGCAAATGATTACATCAAACGAAACAATCTCGAAAAAGGTGATGTCAAACTATCAGGCGAGGATATCCGTGAAGGACTTACGGGTATTATTAGTGTAAAATTGATGGAACCGCAATTCGAGGGACAGACAAAGACCAAACTCGGCAATAGTGATGTCAAAGGTATTGTAGAATCGATGGTATCCGAGGGACTTGCTGAGTTCTTGGAAGAGAACCCGAAAGTTGCAAATGCGATACTTCAAAAAGCGCTCGTTGCAAAGCGTGCAAGGGAAGCGGCTAAAAAGGCACGCGAACTCACGCGCAGAAAAAGTGCACTTGATATCGGAACACTACCCGGAAAACTTGCAGATTGTTCAGAGAAGGACCCTTCACTTTGTGAAGTGTATCTTGTAGAAGGAGATTCTGCAGGCGGTTCTGCAAAGCAGGGACGTGACCGTAAAACTCAAGCTATACTGCCATTTAGGGGCAAGATCATAAATGTTGAAAAAGCACGTCTTTCAAAGGTTTTGAAGAACAATGAGATATTGTCTTTTATAACCGCTCTTGGCACCGGTATCGGCGAAGATATGGATGTTTCAAAAGCACGATATCACAAGGTCATAATCATGACCGATGCCGATGTGGATGGTGCACATATCAGGACACTTATCATGACATTTATTTTCAGACACATGAGACCCCTGATCGACTGCGGATATATCTATATTGCACAACCTCCTCTCTACCGCATTAAGAAGGGAAAAGCGGAACATTATTTGTACTCGGATGAGGAAATGAAAAAGAAACTGGATGAAGTTGGCGAAAAGGGTGCAATGGTCCAGCGCTACAAAGGTCTTGGAGAAATGAATCCCGAACAATTGTGGGAGACCACTATGAATCCGGATACAAGGACACTTCTACAGGTTACTATGGAAGATGCATTTACAGCAGATGAAATGTTTACAGTCCTTATGGGTGATCAGGTCGAACCACGGCGTAAATTTATTGAAAAGCATGCAAAAGATGTTGTTAATCTGGATGTGTGAGGTGAGAAAATATGGTAGAAGATGATGATATTAATGCTAATGACGAAACATTGGATACACAACCGGATGAAGAGCAACAAACATTCGATCTCCAGACAACAGATACGGGAGAAAAAATCACACCTGTGTTGATCGAAGATGAGATGAGGAACTCATACATCGATTATGCAATGAGTGTTATCATCGGGCGTGCACTTCCCGATGCGCGTGACGGTTTGAAACCTGTACACCGCAGAGTTCTGTATTCCATGAATGAAACAGGCATCACATTTGATAAGGCTTACAAAAAATCCGCACGTGTAGTGGGAGATGTAATGGGTAAATACCACCCACATGGCGATTCGGCTGTTTATGATACGATCGTCAGAATGGTACAGGAGTTCTCATTGAGACATCCCCTAATTGACGGACAGGGTAATTTTGGTTCTATTGATGGTGATTCAGCAGCAGCAATGCGATACACCGAAGTCCGTATGGACAAGATATCGAATGAGATGCTTGGAGATATTGATAAGGATACTGTAGCATTCCAACCAAACTATGACGGATCACTTAAGGAACCTAAAGTGCTTCCTGCAAAACTACCAAACCTTTTGATCAACGGTTCAACGGGTATTGCAGTAGGAATGGCTACCAACATGGCGCCGCATAATTTGGGCGAAGTTGTTGACGCTACCCTGATGTTGATCGATGATCCTGATGTGACAATCCCACAACTTATGACCGTCATCAAGGGACCTGATTTCCCGACCGCTGCAACAATACTTGGAACTCAGGGTATCAAGGATGCATTTGAGACCGGTCGTGGAAAGATACGATTGCGAGCAGTTTCCAGGATCGAGGAGATGAAACTCGACAAGAACAGGATAATTGTTACGGAACTTCCATATCAGGTCAACAAGGCGAGACTTATCGAGAGCATTGCTGCACTGGTTCGCGAAAAGAAGATCATCGGAATTTCCGATATACGTGATGAATCTGACCGTGATGGGATCCGTGTTGTGATCGAACTCACACGTACTACAAATCCAAATGTTGTATTAAACCAGTTACACAAGCATACTTCGATGGAAACTACATTTGGGATCATCAATCTTGCACTGGTTGATTATGTTCCAAGAGTATTGAACCTTCGTGAGATCTTACAGATATACTTACAGCACAGGATAGAGATAATACAGAAACGTAGCCAGTTCGATCTGAACAAAGCTGAGGCTAGAGCACATATCCTTGTTGGGTTGAAGATTGCACTTGATCATATTGATGAGGTCATTGCACTCATACGTGCATCAAAGACTGTTGATGAGGCAAAGGCTGGCCTTATTGAAAAGTTTGGCCTGGATGAATTACAGGCAAAAGCGATCCTTGAAATGCGCCTGCAGCGTTTGACAGGACTTGAGCGCCAGAAGATCGATGATGAGTTTGATGAACTTATCAAGATCATCGCAGGATTAAAAGAGATCATTGCGAGTGATCCCCGCAAATATGAGATCATCAGGGAAGAACTCATAGAGTTACGTGCCAAATTTGCAGATCCCAGAAGGTCAACGATCAAGATATTACATGATGAGGTCACTGATGAAGATCTTATTCCAGTAGAAGAGGTTGCAGTCACTGTGACAAACAGTGGTTATATCAAGCGTTTGCCTGTTGATACGTACAAACAACAGCACCGTGGTGGCAAGGGCGTTATTGGAATGGATACAAAAGAGGAAGACTTTGTCGAAGACATCTTTATTGCATCCACTCACGATTATCTGCTATGCTTCACAAACATGGGCAGGATACACTGGCGAAAGGTGTATGACATTCCTGCTGCGAGCAGACAATCACGCGGAAAGGCTATCGTGAACTTCCTTGAACTTAGTGAGGAGGAATCGGTTACTGCGATGATCCCGGTAGCCAGGTTTGAGGATGACAAGTACCTGTTAATGGGTACAAAATCAGGTACTGTTAAGAAGAGTGCACTATCTGATTTCAGTAATCCGAGAAAGGGCGGAATTATTGCAGTTACCTTGCTTGATGATGATGAACTTGTGAATGTCATCATGGCAGAAGGCTCAAGAGATGTTGTTATGGTTTCCAGACACGGCAAAGCAATTCGTTTCGCTGAATCCGATGTACGTCCTATGGGCAGGAGTGCTCGTGGGGTTCGCGGTATGAGACTTGAAGAGGGTGATGCAGTTGTGAGCATGGGCATCGTAGATGAGAATGCTACCCTTTTGACAATTACCGAGAATGGATTCGGAAAACGTACAGAGTTTGGAGAGTATCGCACAATGCACAGAGGCGGACGTGGTGTTATCACTATCGTCACCAGCCTTCGTAACGGTCCAGTGGTGAATGTCAAGGCTGTCGAGCAAGATGATGAGGTTATGCTCACCAGTTCCGACGGTATTATCATACGAATACCTGTCAAGGATATTCGTGTGCAGGGCAGGAACACACAGGGTGTTAAGATCATGAACATTAAATCCGGCGATGCGGTCGTTGGAGTTGCGAGAATTAAGCCGGTGAACGGTGAAGAATAAGTGTGAAGGGTCAATATGTTGGAAGTAAATGCTTTTAACTATTGACCTTTATTATGTAAATTTAAGTTTGAGTTTAAGATAGGATAAATTTTACTATTGTTTTATCACAATTATAAAATTAGAATTTAGCATGAGGAGATTATAATGGAACTTGAGAAATTACGACACGGTACTAAGTTAATCAAACGCGGCTTTGCGAAGATGCAGAAGGGCGGCGTTATTATGGATGTCACGACTCCGGAGCAGGCAAAGATAGCTGAAGAGGCTGGCGCTGTTGCGGTCATGGCACTTAAGTCTGTACCATCAGACATCCGCAAAGCTGGCGGAGTTGCTAGAATGGCTGACCCAGAGGTCACATCTGCTATTATTAATGCTGTGACAATCCCTGTTATGGCGAAAGCCAGGATCGGTCATTTTGTCGAAGCAGAGATACTGCAGGCACTTGGTGCAGACATGATCGACGAGTCAGAGGTTTTGACACCTGCCGATAATTTTTATCATATTGACAAGACAGCGTTCACAGTACCATTCGTTTGCGGTGCAAGAAATCTTGGTGAGGCTCTTCGAAGGATCAATGAAGGTGCTGCTATGATACGCACAAAAGGCGAAGCTGGCACTGGTGATGTCAGTGAAGCAGTCACACACATGAAACAGATCATGGGTGAGATAAGGGAACTCAAAGGTAAAAACAAGGAAGAACTCATAATGGTTGCCCGCGATATTGAAGCGCCTATCGAGCTTGTTCTTGAGACTGCAAAGATGCAGCGTCTTCCCGTGGTCAATTTCGCTGCTGGCGGGATTGCAACACCTGCTGATGCAGCACTTATGATGCGTCTTGGTGCAGATGGTGTGTTTGTGGGTTCAGGCATTTTCACCGCAGAGAAACCTGAAGCTATGGCAAAAGCTATTGTCGAAGCAGTTAACAATTACGACAAACCTGAAGTGCTTGCAGAGGTATCAAAAGGTATCGGATCCGGCATGAAAGGTATCAGTATCAGTTCTATTCCCGATGAACAGATACTTCAGACACGCGGCTGGTAATCCCACCGCCGTCTTTTATATTTTTAATATTGTATTGTAATTGAGCTTAGTATCTATTTTATAAATTACAAATTATAATATATTTTTATTTTTGATGGTGTTCTAACTATGCGTATTGGAGTTATTGCGATCCAGGGTGCTGTTTCCGAACATGTTGATGCACTTGAGCACGCACTTTTAGAGCGTGGCGAAGTTGCCGAGATCGTTACCATTAAACACAGCGGATTGGTTCCCACATGTGATGGACTTATCTTACCGGGTGGAGAGAGCACGACACTTGGCAGTCTGTTGGTTCGCGAAGGTATTGCGGATGAGATCAAGGAGGCTGCAGCACATGGTATGCCTATAATGGGTACATGTGCAGGTTTGATACTTCTTGCAAAAGAAGGGGATTCGCAGGTTGAGAAGACGCATCAGGATCTGCTTTCTTTGATGGATGTAAAAGTTAACAGGAATGCATTCGGGCGACAGCACGAGTCGTTTGAGGCAAATTTAGATGTGTCTGTTCTTGATTCACAATACAATGCGGTATTTATTCGCGCTCCTGCAATTGTGGAATATGGAAACGATGTAAAGGTGCTTTCAAAAGTTGGTGAGTTTGTGGTGGCAGCCGAGCAGGGAAATTTGCTTGCGCTAGCATTTCACCCGGAACTTACGGATGACCTACGGTTACATCAGTATTTTTTGGACAGGGTTTTTGGGCGTTGATGCACAAAACAAAAAAAAATCAATAATACGCTGCTTTGACTGAACTAAAAAATAATGTAACAACCGCCGAAGGCGGCGTTTCCCGCCATTATCATTAAATTTATGAAATTGCTTTTTATGTGTTATTTATTGAATCGGTGGTGAGGGAATGTGACGCCTTCGGCGTTTTCACATTGACCCCACGATTTGATTCGCTTTGCAAGCAGCACATTACACATAATTTTTTCATTCAAAACTTCGTCCCTCATACTGAACAAAACTTCTCTACTTCCCCTTTCTCCTTACCACATTGCGGACAGCTCTTTGCTTCATCAGCCTCAACCTTTGATTTATAGACAAAACTATCCTTTACCTGTGTGCCAATCCTATCTCCATATTGATAAATATTCTGCACCATATCAGTTTCAATTAATCCTTTCACCTGAATTCGCTTTTCAATCTCATCGAGTATACTATGATAGAATCCGATCAGCGCTTCCTCTTTCTCAGCCCATGCTTTGAGTATAAGCTTTGACTTTTTCGTACCGCCAACAACCTCTATCTGTGCTGCATATTTCAGATCCTTGACACCGACCCCATAAAACCTTGCTACACCATTATACATCTGTGGAGTCGAAGAGATATCAGGTTCGAGCATGAACATGTTCATGTCCTCGATCACTCTTGATGCCATGCCAAATAACGTTTCGGCAGGTATTGATATCTCACGCGTTGTCTCCTCAGTCTTGACAAAATGACTGATTGTGCTTCGCCATTCTACCTGTCCTATATCCTTTATTTTAAGAAGAAAACAGACAACACTAAGGGATTTTATTTCAAGGTCCATTTCCTGGCATTTCTTTATGCTGTAATCATAATAATTCACCCTTCCTGAAACATTACAGTCGCCACATTCACCTGTGGGTCTTATCTCAAATGTAACAGTTTTCCCCTCGCACGGTTCGAGCATAGAGATTGATTTCTCGCTTTTATCTGAGAGGAATACATCAGGAACAAAAAGGTGTACTTTTATGTCGCTTATAGGTTCAGATGTCGGGTTTTCGATCTTGACCTTGTATTGAATCGTTGCGCCTTTGTATCCGAAAGCCGAGGAAGTTATCAACTTATCAAATTGGGCGGACGGTTGTAATGCTTCCTTCTGTATCACTTCGGGTTGAATCTCCGCTTTTGGCTTTGGAGTTATTACTGGTTCGAATAATTTTCTTTCTGCTTCTGATTTCGCAGCCTTTCGTTTTCTAGATTTTTTCCTCTTTCTTGCTTTTAGGATCCCTCTGAGCATGTATAAAATGAAAACCAAAAAAAGTAAAACAACTATAAATGCGCCATCATCAGATGCATTTCCATCCGGCTCACCATACGAATATTACACAATAGAAGATGCAGACCAATGTATAAACTATGCAGAATTGATATTAGCCGAAGTGAGAAACTTCATAAGCGAATAAAGCAATTCGTGTCAAAGATCACATCAGGGCGCAGTATCAAGCGAATTTACCTGTTCGGCTCGGTTGCGCGGGATGATTTCAATGAAGGCAGCGACATCGATCTTACCATCATAGGGGACTTCAAAGAGCGATTTTTGGATAGAGGGGATAGTTTTATTGAAATAACCGATCTACCCATAGAACCGCTTTGTTACACCGAAGAAGAATTTGAAGATATGCAAAATAGACATAGTCCTTTTGTAAAAAAATATTGAAAGGGAAGATACTTTTCAGTTCAGAGGTTGTATGGCCTGCCACATGCACACTTGAACTCGAATCGGGTGTGATTTTTGATAGTATATATTTTATAGAAATGTATAGGCCTCTTCGCTGTTTCGAGTGGGTAAAGCTTCCGTTATGGTAAATTCATTCCTGTTAATCCCGTAAACAATAATCAAGCGTAGCAAAACCCTGCGACAAATCCTTTAATTTGATTTGAAGTGAAGCGGAGGACACCCTTGTGGGTGTCCGTGAGCGGAACGCTTCAGCTCAGCGCGTAGCGTACTAATTAATAAATAAATAAGTATCATTTAAAGCAATCGATGAAAATACGAAGTTAACAATCTGATGCAAGGTCAGAAATTGCCCACACAAAATAGCGATGAGCCTGGTATCAACATTAACACTAACCTTAACCCTAACTTTATCATTGACCTCATTTTGCATAACCATATGTAACTATTATATAATCAAATATATATTTACTCAACAATCGATGTGCTGTGCTTGATGCCCGCAACCACGTCATCAACATCCCTTTCAATATCATATTTCCTTTTGAAAAATGCAAGTACGTTAAAGACATCTCTTTTAAGCAACTCATCCGCATTTGGATGATCTAGACCCACATACTGCGGCCAGTCAATAAATTGCACACCACATTCATATACGAAAATATTAAACTCGCTCAGATCAGCATGTATCACCCCAAGTGAATATGCTTTCCCGATCTGCGAAATTATCTCATCAAGGAACCATTCAGGTTGAAGTAATCTGGTTTTTGAAAGCAGACTGCCTTTTGCAACTGCCATAACAATAGCATGTCTGTTATGGTCGATCGGTTTTGGCACTGATACTTTTGGATAAAGCGAAACCATCAGGTCATATTCACGCTTTGCCGAAAGACGGGCAGCATATATCCATGAGAAATGCTCCTTATCTGATAAATGCTCACGGACTCTTTTTACCTGTGTAAAACTTGTTCTTCCTTCCCTGTGGAACTTTATTATAACAAGTGTTGTCTCACCTATAGCAAGTTCTGATTCTTTTATGGCCTCATGAACAATCGATTCCTTGCCAACTCCGATCTCATCCCCGATCGCGCTGATGGTGCCTCGTTTTACTAAGGTATTCAATGCGAGTGCATCATAACCATCGAAATATATCTGGTAGCCCTCGTATGGTACGTATGTCCCCACAATAAGATTGTTTTTCATAAGTAAACTTAACTTATGCTGAAGTTTTCCGTATGGGTATTTTGTAAATTTTTGCAATTCTTCCATAGGCACCCATTCATAGTGCTTCATTCCAAGCTCTATACCAGTAAGTATCCTGAAGTCCTTGCTGCCAATATCTTTGAATATCTTGATTACATTATCGATCATTGTCTGGAATAAGGTTTGAGATTAAAGATAGTTTGTGGTTGTGATTAACATTATCAACGCATATCATGTGAGAGAAGACTTCAATAGTTCGATAGAATACTCGACAATAAGTCATACCAATGACATGATGATTAACACACCTTGTCCGACAAATCCCGCAAATACAGGGATCGCAAGGTTGTCATCGATCTCACTGACCACGGTTTCAACAATAGTTGCTGTAAGTGCCATGATAAAAGCAACAAGCCAGTTACCAAGAAAAGCATATCCGATACAAAAATCTACCACAAACTCGGCAGCACATCCTTCAAGTGACTTGCCGTTGTAGATGCGCATCTTGCCAAATGCCTTTCCAATAAGTGCAGCACTCATGTCCCCAAAGGTTGTCATAAGAATTGCAGCATAGGCAATCGTTTCGCTGAAAACGGAAATTGATATTATCGCGCCCATTGTGAAATATACATAACCTGCAAGTTGTGATTCCTCCTTTTTTCGAAACAGGAAATGAAATAGTGGTATGCGCATGCCATGTTCAAGTCTGAAATGTTCGATCACAAGAATGATTATAAGATATGTGATCAGAAAAGTCAGAACCGTCTTTTTGTCTGTGTAAGCATAGATCAGGACAATGAGAACTGAGGTTAAGTGGATGCTTTTTCGTAATAGTTCATCTACAAGTCCTTTGCATGCCATTGGACATAATTTGGTCTTTTTTAGTATATAAAAAAGGTGTATTGTGCAAAGATTGCCAACAAATATATTGTCAGGGGAGTTAATCGCCAAATATGAATATATTGGTTTAACGATTAAATATATCGTTGATTTTGAATCTCCTTTTATCTTAATAATTATACCCTGCAGTTCGCTGCAGTTGGGTGTGCAGTCGCAACTTTTGACTTAACTATTGTATATGTTTAAATGGATATATTCGAGTATCACGTCAACTTTCAAGGGTCTGGTTATGGAGGGCATAGGGGGAATTTACTGAAACTACAAAAACCATAGCATCAGTCCTCGTCATAGGTGGTGTATCCCACATACCAAACCCATGGCCCAAACATACAATTCTCAGAACAGCAAATGCGCCGACGCTTGAAAACCGTATTGTATTTCATATTCGTAATGCGGGAACGTGCCGCGCTACGCGCGTGTGATCGCAACGTTTTTAGCATATGTTTTAATCATTTACATATAGCGATATTGTATGGTTGACTCGAAAACTAAGACAAGTGAGGATGTAGTAGAATTGTCGAATGAATGTATCTACTATAATATATATTGAAAATTAAATATATTTAATAGATGTGCCCTGCGTATCCAGAACACAAATTTGTATGATTTGGTATGATCGAAATTAATATAAAATGATATAAATTGTATGCATTGCGCATACAATGTCACACCATTATGCAAAATTTATTTTTCAACAAAACGCTTGTACATCCTTGCCTGAAACCCATGATACTTGGCAAATCCTTCCGCATCCTTTTGATCGATTGAAACACCGTCAAATGAAACAAGTTCTTCTGAATACAAGGCATATGGGGATGTGCGTGCAAGTATGCTTACGCTGCCTTTGTACAATTTAACCGTGACTGTACCAGCCACGCGCTCCTGCGTCTTATCAATGAATGCATTAAGATCGGCGTATAGTGGTTCATCCACAAGACCGGAATATGCAAGTTCCGACCACTGCGCATCAACCATTGCCTTAAACTTAAGTTCAGCGCGGGTAAGTACCAATTTCTCAAGATCCTTGTGGGCAGCCAACAGAACTGATGCTGCAGGATGCTCATAATTCTCGCGAGCCTTCAGTCCAAGTACGCGATCCTCGATCATATCAGTACGCCCGACCCCATGAGAACCGGCAATTTTGTTAAGCCGTTCGATCAACTTAACACCACCAAGTTTTTCATCATCGAGTGACACTGGGACACCATTCTCAAACCCGATGACCAATGTCTGTGCACCAGGTGCACTTTCTGGGGATACCGTCCACTCATATATCTCTTCAGGAGGAATGTAACTTGGATCTTCCAGTTTACCACCTTCAATGCTCCGGCTCCAGATGTTCTCATCAACACTCCATGGTTTGGCTGTTGTCACAGACACAGGAATACCATGCTTTTTAGCATATTCGATCTCCCACTCACGAGTCAGGTTCATATCACGCATGGGTGCAAACACATCCATATCAGTAAGCCTGAACACAGCTTCGAAACGTAACTGGTCATTACCCTTTCCAGTACATCCATGCGCAAGAGCACTCGCACCTTCTTTTACTGCGATCTCTACAACTTTTTTAGCGATCAATGGGCGTGCAATGGATGTACCCATCACATATCCTTCATAATCCCCGTTTGCTTTGATAAGCGGAAAAATGTAATCCCGAACAAACTCATCCCGAACATCGAGAGTATAGTGCATATCACTAATTTTCATAGCCTTCTCTTCTGCTTGTGCAATATCTTCACGTGGTTGCCCAACATCTACTGCGACTGTTATAACCTCATCACAGCCATACTCTTCCTTTAAAAGTGGAATGCAAACTGATGTGTCCAATCCACCTGAATACGCCAATACTACTTTCTTTGACATTATATCATTTCCTTGAATAATTTGTATGAATAATTATGAAATATACGATTGTATTATGATAACATATTGTATAAACAATATCATGAGCATAAAATCCAGTGCCTTTAAAAATTGTTCAACCTATGTGACCACAACAATGTACTCATAGCCATAAACCTGCATATACATATCATGAATAGGCTATAAGTATTGCGATGGAAACATAGACTGGCATAACGAATATAATCACTTTATTAAGTCACAAACTCCTCATAAACATCTTGATAATGAAAATAATAAACAATAAAAAAATAATTACAACTGAAACAATCACAACTTTCGAATTGTTTTTGATTATTTCTTCAATTATACCCTCAATAGCATCTGCATCTGCATCGATATCCGCATCTTCAATGGGGATATATTCAATCTGTGTGTC
This sequence comes from Methanosarcinaceae archaeon, assembly GCA_023544565.1. Classification (GTDB taxonomy): domain Archaea; phylum Halobacteriota; class Methanosarcinia; order Methanosarcinales; family Methanosarcinaceae; genus Methanovorans. The sequence goes on along the minus strand of JAMJFS010000018.1, from coordinate 11,114 downwards.
ACTATTTCCAAGCGACATAACCCATATATTGTAATTCCCACCTTCATTTGAAACATATGCTATCTTTTCACCATCAGGTGACCATGCAGGATTTTTCTGTTCAGAAACATCTGATGTTATCTGAAGAGCGCCGGTACCATTAGAATTCATTAACCAAATATCAGAATTTCCACTGCGATCAGAGCCAAAAACGATCTTGGAGGCATCCGGGCTAAAGAAAGGATCAGCATTGTTGAATTCATCATCAGTCAACTTTTTAGCACGAATTCCCTCACGATCAATTATCCAGATATCTCCTTTTGACGAGTAAACTATACTTTCCCCATCAGGACTCCATGTAGGGCTGTCCTCATCCGCTGGAACATCTGTAAGCCTCACATTGTTCGAACCATCTGCATCCATTGTCCAAATATCATAATTGCCGGACAATTTTGAAATATATACAACAGTAGACCCATCAGGGCTCATCGCAGGTGACCGCATATCTGCTTTCTTTGTCAACTGAACACTTTCAGAACCATCCAAATTCACCAAATAAATGCTAATGAATTTTGAATAAATGGGACTCACATATTCAGATGCAAAGTATATTTTGGAACCATCATCATTAAAACAAGGCTCACCATCCCATAAAACACTAGCAAACACCTGTTTTTGATTAAAGCCGTCTGCACTCATGATCCATATATCCTGACCAGATGAAAATACGATCTTTTTACCATCAGGACTCCAATGCGGCGCATTTTGATTGGTACCGTTTGTAATCTGCACGTTTTCTTCAACAACAACCGCACTTGCTACAGAAGACATCAACATAGCAGCAAATAGAATAACAAATATACAATAGAAAAGAGATATTACAGAAAAACTTTGTTTTAATTGTGTCATAATAAATATATTATACATTAAGAAATTCTTTAATCTTTTGATTCAAAGTCTGACTTAGCACTTTACCATCAACCTTCCCTCTGAACTCCCCCATGACGACACCCATCAAAGGCCCAACTGCAGCCATACCCTTTTCCTTAACAAAGTCCTGCCGATCATTGATGACTCCATCAATGAACTCCTCTATCTGCGTTATATCAATGCTACCAAGTCCCATGTTGGAAACTGCATCTTCTGCACTCATGGTAGGATCTTCTGCAAATGCGCGTAGCAACTTTTCAATTCCCTCTTTTGCGATGGCACCGTTTGAAACAAGATCAAATATTTGTATGAAATGTTCATACATAATATGTTCTACTGCCACACCATCTCGTTTTAGTTCAGAAACTGTGCCAGTTAATGTACGAACTATCAGAGTAGCACTTACAATTGGATCATCTGCAAATCGCGTGACAAGACCCTCGAACAATGGCAGGTCTTTTGAATATACGATACTATCTGCAAATTCCTGGTTAAGACCAAACTCGTTTTCAAACCGCTTTGCACGTTCAGTTAACAACTCAGGGATCTCGATAGATTCAAAGTAATCCGCAGATATCTCAACCTGAGGCACATCCGTTTCAGGATACATCCTCGCAGCACCGGGAAGAGGACGCATATACGCAGTATTTCCATCAGGAAGTGCTCGGCGCGTTTCCTCAGGCACAAATTCAAGTGACTCCTTTGCACGTATGATAACGGCTTTCATAGCACCACGCGCACGTTTTTCCACATCAGCAACCATAACAACTGCATCGCCGTCCTGTGCACCAACTGCATTACGAAGAGATTCGACCTCTTCCTCAGTAATGCCATAACTTGGAAGTTCATCAGTATGGAATATACCGCCAACACCTGATGTTTTCGCACGGTCTGAAAACTCAGTCCCAAGCCGTCGACCAGACTGAATCTCCCTGCCAATTTGCCCCTCAAATTTCGGAAGAAGCACTGCAAGCACTTTTCCTTTATAGAGTGATTTTTTGATGACCTTAGATTGTGTATCCTTGAAAACATCCGTGACATCGAACACTTCATCACAAACGGATGCACCTCTCTGGACAAGTTCATCCATGATCGCAAGAAGGTTTACCTGCCGCTCAACCTCATTCTCAACAATAGTCTCAATAAGGTCAAGGGCCTGCACACCTTTAGCCTCAACACGAGCACCTCTTGCTATAGAAATATTAACATCCTGCCTGATCGTACCCAATCCTCGTTTGACCCTGCCTGTCGAACGTAAAAGCATACCGATCTGCTTCGCAGTTTCCTTTGCATGAGCAGGCGACACAATATCCGGCGCAGTTCCGATCTCAACAAGTGGAATACCAAGACGATCAAGTGAATAGATTACCGAATCCCCAACTTCTTCGATCTTCTGGGCAGCCTCTTCTTCCAGACACAAGACATCCACACCAACTTTTCCCTCTGATGTTTCAAGATACCCACCATTGGCAAGGAATGCAGTTCTCTGAAAACCGGATGTATTGGACCCGTCAACCACGATCTTTCGCATCATGTGCAATTGGTCAACCGGGTGCATATTGAAAAGTTTAGTAATGGAAAGTGCAATATCAAGCGCTTCCTTGTTCAACTCACGAGGCGGCTCATCATCATTCTCAACCAGGCAGGTCGTATCATACGCTTTGTAAACATACTTACGTTTTACCTTTGTCTGCTCCAATGCCGCGCGGTCAGTCTCACCCATTTCACTTGCAGTTGGACGCAGGTATCTGAAAAACTCAAAGTTCGACTCATCCGTGTTACGTATTTTTGTTGGACTATCACAGAACAATTTCTCTTTTGAATCTAATTGCTGGTGAATTTCAAGTCCACACTTCAACCCAAGTTCAACGTAGTCAAATTTTTTGCTCATGGTAGATCACGTATAACATTAATTTGATTATTTTAATTCAGTATTAAGTAAATAGTTTAGTCATCAACCGCCTGCGCATGTATAAAGTTATTGATAAATCTACAGATCAATTTACCTTTTTTATCTGTTTAATTACTGCAGCCCTTGCTTCTTCAGCCGGTTTGCATTCCCATGTGCGCCGAATTTTCACATTCTTAAAAGCAGGCATTGCTTTTTCAATGCGTTCCCTTGCAGCATTTAACAGTGATTTGTCAAATTCAGGCATCACAACCTCCACATGCTTACGTGGTGGCTCTTTTTCAACTTCAAGCGTCCTGGAAATGTCAGGAATATTTCGTTTTAATGTCACCATGGATTCAACTGCATCCTTCCACTGCGAAGCCCATGGTGAATCCGGGATCACCGTATGATTCACTTTATCACGCGAAACACGCATCACATCAACATGGCATGCATTGACACATGCACCGCAATAAGTGCAGTAATCTTCAACAATTGCGATCTTTTTACCCGTATCTTCCGGAACATACCAGAGATGTGAGGGGCATACATTGAAACACCCATGACACCCCTGTGGGTCACACTTATCGATGTTACCCTCAACAAGTGTTATCTCGCCCTCAAATGGCTTTTTCACATCAACAGCATCATATGGACAAACTGTTTTACACCATGTGCACCTGGTGCACTTTGCATCATCAACCTTTATATTGCCCTCTATTGCTGGCGCTTCACAAGGTCGTACACCCTTTACACGTATCGCATCTTCAGGACATAGATCCTGACACAGAACACAATAATCACACTTATCCTCATCAACTAATATCTGTTGAAATGGTGTGAGATCTGTCGGTGTTGGCTCACGTTCAACCATGATGAAAGCATCACAGAACTTTGCACATACACCGCAAAAATTACATTTATCCAGATCAATCTCGATCTCACCTCTCGCATCTTTCTTAAAAGGTGCGATCTCCTCTTTTTTCTTGAACGTAAATTCAACCTCTATCGCATCTTCAGAACATACTGCCTCGCACAAAACACATGGTAAGCACTTTTCATTGAACTTAACATATGAATCATAAACCGGATAATTACCCTCATCCGGCAGTTCTCCTTCAAATTTCATATTAAATGCATGAACAGGACAGAAATTCGCACACATGCCGCAAAATGTACACTTTTCAAGATCCATCATGACAGGTGGTGCATCCATACCTGTTGCGATCTCATGCATGGGACCCTGTTCAAGTGCTTTTGTCGGACACAATCCAACACAGATGCCACACCCTGTGCAGCGCTTATAATCATAATTCAGTATCTTTTTTGACTTTTCAGTAACCTGACTATAAATGAAATGTGACTCCTGAATATCCATATCCTTCGTGACAGTGATAGTTTCATCGCCAACATCCAAACTATCAGGTACTACATCTTCATCCACAGTCATCTGGAATTCTCCAAAATCTCAGATCCGATCGGACCCAGTTCTTTTAAATCATCAACAAAACTTTCGATCGACTTAGCAAATCTCTCGCCTTCTGCTGCAGATATCCATTCGACCTTTAGGCGTTTTGGACTAAGCCCAATGTCTTCTAGCACCCCTTCAAGAGCATGCATTCTGTGCTTGGCATTGTAATTCCCATGTAAATAATGGCACTCACCAAGTCGGCACCCTGCAACAAGCACACCATCAGCACCCTCTTTAAGTGCTGAAAGAACAAAACTTGGATCGATCCTTCCAGAACACATAGTCCGGATTATCCTGACATTTGTAGGATACTGGATACGAGATGTTCCGGCAAGGTCAGCGCAGGCATAACTACACCAGTTACATAGGAATGCAACAATTAGCGGGAACTCGTCCTTGACCTCCAAAGCCGCATGTACTTGTGCAAGTATCTGTTCATTAGTATAATTTCGCATACAGATCGCTTCTTCCGGACAGGCTGCACTGCAAGCACCACATCCGCGACACGATATTTCATCCACAACAGCCTTTTTGTCAACTACATGTATCTTGCCGAACTTGCACACATCCTCGCATATTTTGCATCCGATACACTTATCCGAATCCACATGCGCACTTAATGGATCAGTTTCAAGTTCACCTTTATTTAGAAGTCTAACAACCCTGGATGCTGCCGCACCGCCCTGTGCGATCGCGACCTGTATCTCTTTTGGACCGGATGCGCATCCTGCAATGAAAACGCCATTGACATGAGAATCAACTGGACGCATTTTGGGGTGTGCAATTGAAAGGAATCGGTCAGTTCTACGGGCGAGATTCAATAATCTCGAAACGCCATCATCCTCGTTTGCTTCCATCCCTGTCGAAAGAACAACAAGGTCATACGACTCCTCACATATCTCACATTCAAGAGTGTCCTCAAACCTGAGCATAGGATTGCCTTGCCTGTCTTCAGTTACTTCCGCAACCTTCCCGCGAATGAAATCAATACCCATTGATTGTGTTCGCTCATAATATTCCTCGTACATCTCACCGGATGCACGAATGTCGATATAATGGATCGTAATATCAGTGTCTGGATATCGTTCCTTGAGCAATTGGGCATTCTTTATTGCGGACATGCAACATACACGCGAGCAATATGGATTGTCAACAGTCGCATCTCGCGACCCGACGCACTGAATAAATGCGATACGTTTTGGGATCTCACCACTCGATGGAACTACAACCTTTCCGCGCGTTGGACCTGAAGCATTGAGCATACGCTCAAGTTCCATATTCGTGATCACATCAGGATAGATGCCATATCCATACTCTTCCTTGCGCGTGGCATCAAATAACTGGTATCCTGTTGCTACAATAATCGCACCGACCGAAAAAGAGACCTGTTCTTCCTTTTGATCATAATCAATCGCATCTGCCGGACATGCTTGTTTGCAAAGTCCGCACCCTACGCAATATTTGCTGTCAATACAGACAACCTGCGGCACAGCCTGCGGGATTGGCATGTAGATCGCTTTTGCTTTTCCAAGACCGAAATCGAATGGATTTGATATCTCGACAGGGCAGACGCGTGCACATTCTTCAACACAGCCTTTGCATTTATCCTCTGAAACATATCGAGGCTTTTTTACCCCTTTTATCTGAAAGTCACCAACAGAACCAGTGATACCTGTTATTTCGGAAAATGTAAAAAGCTCGATGTTCAGATGGTTCTGCACATCCGTCATTTTGGGGGCCAGCACACAAATCGAACAATCATTTGTCGGAAACACTTCGTTTAGAAGTGACATTTTGCCACCAATAGTTGGTTCTTTTTCAACCATATAAACATGGAACCCACTATCTGCAAGATTTAGTGCTGCCTCAATACCTGCAACACCGCCGCCGATCACAAGAACATCTTTGTTCACCTTTATTATTTTGTTCTTTAATGGCACAAGCAATCTTGCTTTGGCAACACCCATTCTTGTCAGATCGAATGCCTTTTGAGTAGCCATCTGGGGATCATCCATGTGAACCCAGGAATCTTGTTCCCGAATGTTGACGATCTCAAGAAGATATGGATTCAATCCTGCCTTTTCAAGAACTCTCTTAAATGTCTGTTCATGCAAACGAGGAGAACATGCAGCAACAACAACACGATCGATATCATGCTTTTTTATGTCTTCAACGATCGAGTCCTGCCCGAAATCAGAACACATGAACTGGATATCTGAGACAATAGCAACATCTGCAAGTTCTTCCGTTTTCTTGCGCAAGGTATCGATATTTATGACGTTTGCGATGTTCAAGCCGCAGTGGCAGATGTATACTCCGATTCGCATGTGTATAACTCCTTTTCGTCGTTATAATTAATAAAATTGCATACCCCAAGTAAATCCGACCAAGGGGATTTTCTTGTTGAATATGTTTTATAAACATATAGTTCGAGTCAATCTGAGCGTCAGCGAAGATTTTCTCGTAGTATATAATTTATAGAATTATATAGTTTGAGTCAATCTGAGCGCCAGCGAAGATTTTCTCGCAGTATTTGATACGCTTAAATAGTGATATACTTTTGGATATTTTAGTGATAACTGCAAACGTCATGCTATTGTAGTAGTAATGGCAAAAAGTGTATACTCTAAACGGTTGTGCGCGCATTTGTCAAGACCACACCAACGTTTATATACGATGAAAGACTATACTACATCGGTGATAAAAATGTCCGTAACACTCAATTACAACAAATGTGATGGTGCCCCAACATGTGTTGGTGCAAGAGTATGCCCTACAAATGCAATGACCTATGACTTTTCATCAAAAAAACCTGTTATTAATGAATCGTTGTGCGTAGACTGTAATGTTTGTGTGCAGTATTGCCCACATGGCGCAATTCAGGAAGCACACGCATAATTCGCATGCATAATTCACACATTTTATTACATGGAATTACATAAAATCAATTCTGATTAAATCTATTGGAATTGATCCATTCCAATTTGTTCAAAGATGTATGCATGATGTATGAAATATGCACATATCTGCCAATATAAACATACATATAATTAAATATATTAAATAAAATAGATACTTAATTATATATTATGTGGTTTTTATTGTTGCGAATCCCCCATTCATAGATTCAAATCAAACCATTCGCAAGATACATAACTGTTTGTTCCAATTAATGTTTATATTTCACACTATTTTTTAAACAAAAAGCAGGCACATCCATGGTACCAGGGAATATTATTAACAATATTAGCCAAATATTCAGAAAAAAACCAACAAGTGTCGGCACAATAGACGTTGGTGATGAAAAAATAAAAATCGAAACCATCGGCATTAACCTTTACAAAGTAAACACTGTCGGATTTGTTGAAATTATAGATTCCGGCATGCCAGTCATTGTAGATTGCTACACCGAATGGTGCGGTCCTTGCAAAATGATCGATCCGATATTTGCAAAACTTGCTACAGAGTATGATGGGATAGTTAAGTTCATCAAAGTTGACCTTGATAAAGCCCCGACAATCGCCAAACACTTTGAAATAAGAGGAGTGCCAACTCTTATGCTGATCAAGGACGGGGTAAAAATTAAGTCTATGGTAGGATATTCAGGAGAGGGAAAGTTAAGGCGTGCTGTTGATAAAATGCTGAAAATGGAAATTGATCAATTTGAGTTATAACTAATAATTTGGAGTAAAATATGAGTGAGCATGATAAACTAAAGGAACAAATGTATGCATGGACTTCAAAATATGCAGAAAAGAATGGATTCAAAGTTAATCCTGAAAAAGAGATATACGATATTGTCATCGACGGACTTGTCATAAATAAGGAAAAATATGGCAAGCAATACTGCCCATGCCGAATTGTTACCGGTGATGAAGAGCAGGACAAGAAGATAATCTGTCCATGTATTTACCACAAAGACGAGATCGAAAAAGATGGCATGTGCCACTGTGCACTGTTCTTCCAAGGTTGAATTTATAAAATATACATAACTGTGTTTGAGCAAAATATTTCTATTTTTAATATGTGCTGCACATAATATGAAAGGTGAGAACAATGGCAAATGCAATGGAAATATACCAACTTCTTCCAAAGACCAATTGCAAGGAATGTGGAAAATCAACTTGCATGGCATTTGCAGTCTCACTTTTATCACGTGAATTGACAGTTGATGATTGCCCCCCTCTTAAAGAGGATAAATTCAAATCAAACTATGACAAATTGTCAGATATGATCGCACCTGCACAAGGGGCATCAGAATCTGGAATGGTCGTGCACGAAGACAAGTGTTTTGGGTGTGGCAACTGTGTTGTGGCATGTCCTGTCAATGTTGCAGATGACCCCCATGGTGCAGGCATTGGACGAGCACCAACAAGTGACAAAGTCATACTACGTGTTAAAGATGGAATCGTAAGGACATCGAATGTACAAGAATGCCGCCGTTTTGGAAAGGATAAGATCCTATGTAATGGGTGTATTGTGACATGTCCGACAGAGGCTATCGAGTTTGTATGAGGTACATGAAATTGTATGAAATTGTATGATATTGTATGAACAGGTGGAATTAATCTGATCTACTTTGAGAAATATATTGTATGAAACGTCAATCTATGGTGATCTTATTGAACGAAAACTACCACGTATGCACCGGATGCGCACTGCTTTGTGATGATATTGAAGTTATAACTGACAATAAAAAGATAACCGAAGTTAAAACGGCATGTCGCAAGGGTGTTTCACGTATGAAAGGATGCAACGAGCCGATGTCACCCACAGTTGATGGACAACAAGTCGATATTGATGTTGCAATCGCTGAAGCGGCAAACATATTAAAAAATGCAAAATCACCTTTGATATTTGGACTTGGCAATTCAACCGACGGCGCACAAATAAAAGCGATTGAACTTGCAAAACAGATTGGTGCAGTATTGGATGATACATCATCATTCTGCCAGGGACCTACAATTGAAGCCATTTTTAATAACAGGATAAGATCCTGCACTCTGGACGATGTACGCAACAGGGCAGATGTTATCGTCTACTGGGGCGCAGACCCTTCGAATTCACATCCACGGCACCTTTCCAAATTCTCATACTTCCCACGTGGTCAGGAGAGACAACGCGGCTGGGAAGAAGACCGCACAATGATAACGATCGATATCAGGAAATCCCATACTGCAAAGATCAGTGGAGATAAGTCATACCAGATCCCATTGCGAATGGATGCGGAGTTCATTGATGCACTTATCGATGCACTGTCCGGCAAGGTCCCTAAAGTGTCGTTTGAGTTTGATACCAAACGGATACTCGAACTTGCAAATATCCTGAAGAAAGCCAAATTCGGCACTATTTTTGTAGGTCTTGGACTTATTTATTCCCTTGATGACATAGAGCCTGTGGTGAGATTAATGGATAAGTTGAATGAAGTATCCAACTTCCATCTTATTCCAATGGTTGGACATTATAATATGCGAGGGTTCAACCAAAATCTGTTCAATAAAACAGGATATCTCAACCGTGTCAAGTTCGAAAAAGGAAACAACATAGATGTTCAACACGGTGCAGAGTTCTCAATTATAGAATCACTTAACAACAAAACCGTAGATGCCGCACTGGTAATTGGAAATGACCCATTATCAAGCCTGCCGCTTACTGTTGCAAAACATCTTCTGGATATACCGGTCATTACGATCGACCCATGTGAGACATTTACATCCAGAAAGGTAAAAGTAACAATACCTTCCGCCCTCAGCGGTGTTGAATGTGGCGGAAGTGCGATCCGCATGGATGGCGAGGAAGTGAAGTTTGAGCCCATCATTCAAGTTGGATCAAACCGTCCTTCGGATGAAGAGATACTTATCCGGATCATGGAGGCATTATAATGGGATTTGGAGAATTCCTTGCTACACCTGAACAAAAAATCACGATTGTTACCTACAGAGACATCTTTCAGAGTGCAGTTATGGAAGAGGGGCGATTTAGTGAAGAATATCTCAAACTCTCGGCTGTGATCAAGATGGATGCTGCGGATATCAAGAAACTGGATGTAAAGGTAGGGGGTACAGTTGTTGTTAAGAACGATAGTGGAAAAGTGATTGTTAGGGTAGAGATTTCAGGTTACGACTCACATTCAGGGATTGCATACATGCCCAACAGCCCCTGGTCCAATGCACTTGTAGATGCTGACACAGGCGGCAGCGGAGTGCCACGATACAAGAATATCGAAGCCACAGTGTCAAGTGCGAAGGGCGAGAGTATTACTGCAATTGATGATTTTTAATATCGACATTTATAAGACTTGTATTAATAATTAACATTCAATTTCATTATATATAATCTGTTGCCGCCATTGTGTGAACTGTCCCCCCTGTCGATATGCGACGAAAATGGAACTTCCTGCTTCATAAATTGCAAAAGGCCGGGCGGAGCAGATCAGGACCGGCACACGGGTGGAGTGAAGGCGAGAAGGACGAGTTTCTTTAAAGACCCTATAACCGGCATTTTGTCAACCTTGATCCCAATTATGAGATTGTTCTCAAATATGAGGTGGGTGCGAAAACTCACATCCATGTTTGTATCACTACAAACTTACATGTAGTCATCAATTGTGAGCAGCAAACCCCCTTCTGCTTTTGTTATGAAAACAGAATTGTCAATTATCAACACTAAAGGTTTCATTCATAATGGAAAAGGTCGATTGGAAAACTTGCCGGGGATTGGATGATGGGGGCATGATTGAACCCCTACTTCCACTTCTTTCGCCAATCCTTAGTATACCAACCTTACAAAGAATTTACGACATCGTGACGCCTTGCGGTAGTTCGAACATGCTGTCAGGGATGT
>JAMJFS010000017.1 GCA_023544565.1 Methanosarcinaceae archaeon | reverse complement strand
TCAAGTGTGATGTTTAGATAAAATGTCGAAATTTAATTAAAGGACGGCCTCTATATACTACAAGAAAATATTCATAAAAGAAAAAAGTGACGATCCGGATATTTCTTAATCTACTTTATCCGGATGTCACTCTGATTACTATTTATTCCAGATATGGGGACTGTTTAAGTACAGCCATTCCGTTATCACTGATACTCAGGACACGCACTTCGTTGCTGGTTGCAGATCCGCGCATTTTCATAACATACACAGAGCGCTGTAGATTGTTACCTGTCATCACCCGTCCAAGTTTTACAACAGAATCAGCACCGTATTCAACCATTTTATCAAGTTCGTACATCACGCCCACAGTGATAACAGATGTGACATTATGTTTTCGGAACACACCAAACACATCATCGATCAGTGTTCTCAATTTATAGTTGGATTCAATTGCCAAAAACAATGCTTCAATAGAATCAATGAAAATACGAGTCGGTTTAATCTCTTCGATCTTGCTTTCAACCAATTTTTTAAAGCTCTTGATAAGTTCTGATGGTGCAATTTCCACGCTTTTTTGCAAACGAAGACTTGGATCTGTAATATCAACAAATGTAAGAAGCCCTTTTTCCATCAGTTCATCAAAATCCCATCCAAATGATGTCTTCATTTCCCGGATAATTGATTTTGACTCCTCTGATGTTATAATGCACATCGTCTTTTCGCCTTTTTTTGCACCCTCATACAAAAACTGCGATCCTAAAATAGTTTTACCAGTGCCAGATTCACCTGAAACGACATTTGTAGTCCCACTAAAAAATCCGCCATTGAGCATTTCATTCAATCCTGGTATACCCGTATCTACTCTTTGTTGTGTTGATTCATCCGTCATTCTCATCACCTGATAAACATATTATAAATTTTATTATTTAAAGTTGAGCCCCAAATCTCATATTAATAATTCAAACTTATGGCATATATACATAGTCATGATAGTTTGACATGTTACAAAATCATTCCTTAACTATCATTCAACATCAAATTCTGCTCCTTCCACCACTTCAAGCATCAAGTCCCTATATAGTAACTTTTCTATCGTTCTTGCCACATAACTTCTCTGCTGGTGTTTTTGTATATCCTCATTCATCCTCAGATCAGAATCGACCTGTACCCTCAAAAGCGAAAAACGGAACGCTTGCTCATCACCAATCTTCATCGAGTAATATGTTTCCAAAAAATAAGGGAGTTTATATGGCTCGTTAAGGATCTCACACAGAATTTGCAACTCTTTTGGCATATCCTCTAATTCGATCTCACCGTCTTGTTTTCCTGAAACAAGCTTAAGTATCTCCAATGAGTATTTTTTCCCATCTATCGTGACATTTCCGTTTATGTTGATCTCTCCTAATTTATAATAAATGTAATGTTATTTAGTACCAATCCCCAATACCTACTTCAACATGCCTTTCACAATAGCATCAACAGCTTCGTTTTCCTCAAGCCCGCGCGCGCATAGGGTTTCAACCTGTTTTTTGTCCACACTTCCAATCGCAGCCTCATGGGTTACTTTTGCAAGCGGGTTATCAACCATCACGATAGGAACAGCCTTTGCAATTGCATTTCCCTGCACGACCTCAACGCAATCCACATGACCGCGCGCGTGTGGGGCATGTCCCTCTGTCACTCCTGTAAACTCCGCAACAGCGTCATCAGAGATTGCAACCCTGCTCTTGATAACACTTCTTGCATTTTCACCGTTTAAAAGCACCTTCTCTTTGATCAGTATTTTATCCTCACCCCTGCCATATACTTTTGCAATAAGTTCACAGATAGTATCTTTTCCTGCATCGACCTCATAATCAAGATCAAGCAAACCAACTCTACCTGATACGAGGGTAAATCCCGTATTATAGCGTCCACCCTCTTCGATCTTTATCTTTACTTTTGGTATCACTTCCACACCGCCCTTTATTCCATGAAAGTGTGTCTCGTTGTATATCAACGACGCATTCTTGTGTATAATGATCTTTCCATCCATTTTGTGTACCACATGTTCAGCGTTGGGGAAAGTGCAGTGCGCGATCAACTCGACTGATGCATCCTCCTCTGCTATCATGGTGACATTGATCTGCTGGAGTCCCTCTTTTGGTAAAACCCCAAAGCACAGATGGATCGGATTTGGTATCTGATACCCTTTTTTGATGGTAAGTACAATGTCAACACCGGATTTTGTAGATTTTTTATCAAGAACAACACCTTCTGTCTGGTTTGCGCCCAGTATCTTGTTCCCGCTGACCACAAGACTTGAGACATCTGCCATCTTCAAAACTGATGAATCACCGCCAGACTGCTCGTAAGCATCAACCATTGCCGTAAATTCGGCGGATGTATCCAGATCAATCACATCCATACACTCAATCCCCCTTGGAACCATATGCTTTTACATCACAGGGCTTGCATTTTTTCTTGAAGAAATCACTGATCTCGGCAGGACTTCCGGTCTTTACGATCATGCCGTCACACATCAGTGAAGCCTTATCGGACGCTGCCGCGATCTCATCCCTGTGAGTTATGACCAACACGGATGAACCGTTCTTCTTCAAATCCTGTATTAGTGCAATAACCTCTTTCAATGACACTACATCAATTCCAGAATCAGGTTCGTCAAGAATTGCAAGTTTTGGTTTCATTGTAAGAATGGATGCCATCTCAATGCGCTTGCGTTCCCCTCCACTCAATGCTTCACTAACCTCACGGTAGAGATACTTCTCAGGTGAAAGATCCACCATCTCAAGAGCATGTCGAAGAGTGTTCTCCAATACCTTGCCAGTGCTTCCTGCACCTATTGAAAGATAGTCACGGACCGTCAAACCTTCAAAACGCGCTGGCTCCTGCCAGGCAAGAGTTATCCCGAGTTTTGCACGTTGTGTGATGGTAAATTGCGTGACATCCTCGCCATTAAAGTGAACACTGCCTTCTTGTGGTTCATATCCACCAATCCCCATCAATAAATAAGCAAGCGTGCTCTTTCCGGCACCATTTGGTCCGATCACACTATGTATCTCACATTCCTCAACTTCCATATCCACGCCGCGCAGAAGATATTTTCCATCACGTTTGAGTTTAACTCCTTTTACTGATAGGATATTGATACCTCCTTCTCCTATTACAGATCAATTCAATAAATTCTTACATTATTTTAGATCGTCAAATGTATTTATGTTTAGTGCCAATTAGGAAATTGTATTTGTATTATTTTTTCTATCCAACCATGTGTATCTCGCTGCACTCCTGATCTGGTTATGGATTGTGTGCTTTTCATTATCATGAATTATCGCACCCTGATAATTTAATTTGCAAATATAATGTTGTTGTCGTTTAGAATTTTTTTATATCAAGATTACGCAACAACCCCATTTAAAACAATAAAATATATCACTCTTAAGTAGTATTCAACCAGAAAAGTAAATCCAATTTGAGATTCCCACTTACATTGTGGAGTAACTTCACTGTCAGGATATATCACAAATTCACACATCAGGACACGACCTAAAATGAAGATCAACAGACCAAGAGGAACCAGGGACTTTTTACCGGAAGTCACTGCACGCAGAAGACATGTCGAAGGCAAGATGCGAGACGTGGTCAAAAACTGGGGATACAGCGAGATCATTACGCCAACTTTTGAGAGTCTGGACCTATTCACCCTCAAGTCAGGTGAGGGTGTTATCGGCGAATTGTACAATTTTACGGATAAAGGCGACAGGGAGATGACACTTCGTCCTGAACTGACCGCACCTGTTATGCGCATGTATGTAAATGAAATGCAGGCGACCCAAAAACCCATCAAGTTGTTCTACTTTGAGAATTGTTTCAGGTATGAGCGTCCACAAAAAGGACGTTTCAGGGAATTCTGGCAGTTTGGCGTGGAAGTAATTGGCAGCAGCAGGTCGGATGCTGATGCAGAGGTCATCGCGCTTGCTACGAACATGCTTGAATCAGCCGGAATAAAAGGCGACCTGCATGTCGGGCATCTTGGCATAATACGTCACATATTAAATGTACTGGAAACCGAGCAGCAGAGCCAGATAATGCGGCTTGTTGACAAAAAGGACGACACAGGGCTGGATGATTATCTGGAACAGATCAATGCGCCTGCCGACCTTCGGCGGAATCTTCTTGAACTCATCTGCCTTGCCGGAAATGATGCTGTCGAAAAAGCGCGTGATGTCATCGGCGACATTCCCGAACTTGAAATATTCAAAGAACTGCTCACACTTCTTGATGCTTACGGGATCGACTACAATGTGGATTTCGGCATTGCCAGAGGGCTTGATTACTACACAGGTATGGTCTTTGAGATATATGCCGAGGGCTTAGGTGCACAAAATCAGATATGTGGCGGCGGGTCATATAATCTGATTAAATTGTTTGGTGGCGGAGATGTCCCTTCAACCGGATTTGGGATCGGGTTTGACCGCATAATGGAGATATGCGATGTGGAAGCCGATAAAACAAAAAAGGTTGTTGTCATCTCAACCGATTCAACCCGACTTGATGCGATAAAGGTTGCGAACGAATTAAGACGCGTTGTGCCTGTCCACCTTGATATTATGAAACGTAACTTCAAGGCACAAATGTCCTATGCAAATTACATTGGTGCTGATTACACAGTGATCGTGGGTGAACGCGAAATTGAGGCCGGGAAGATCACGTTCAAAGATATGGTGTCGGGTGAACAATCGCTTTTGAGTGTGGTTGAAGTGATCCAAAAGCTATCCTGACCTTTTGATTTTTTTAAATGTATACATTTTGCCATGAAACCATCTCGAATATCACTAATCACTGATGAGACCGCAGCCGATGCACTTCCTATGAGGTTCACGGTTGCTGCCATACTAATTGCGATCATTGGGCTGTTGGTAGCATCGTCAGTTCTTGATCTGATGTCAACTGCGCGCACACATGAGGCACAGACCGAGATATCGAAGATAGTCTCCAATGCCGAACAAATGGCAGTGCGCGGGGCTGGCAGTGTGGTCACGCTTGAAATTGACATCCCGAATGACGTCACTGTTATACTCGGCGCGTTGCCGAAAAATAGGGATGAATGGCCGCGTGATGCTGAGAATTATTATATTCAGTCCGGCAGCAAAAGCAGTGTTTACGAGACGGATGCAGCGTTTTCCAATATCGAGGTGGACGATGCGGTTGAACTCTCAGAGGGTCCGCACAGGTTGACACTTGAAAGTGTGTACAATTCCGATCACGGCAAATTATTTGTTCTGGTCTATGAGAGATATGATGATGGGAGTTAGTAAGTTGAAAACACCTCAAAAAAGTATATTTTACGACCAGTCCGGCTGGATCGATTTTACCCTTTCAAAAATAGCAATGATAATTGCAAGTGTGATCATAATTGCTGCTGTATTTCAATTGGCAGCAGATTTTAAAGACATGGGATATGAAAACGAACTTGGTGGGGTTATCGCACTGGATCTTAAGTCTGCTGTGGACAATGTGGGGAGTGATACCTTTGACGCAGGTGTTGTGCGAACATATTCATTTGACATGGAAAGATTCAGTTTTGACAATCGCTTTGAAATTAATGCATATATCTCCGGTGAGTACGTGAGAATGACTGCCACAGCAAATGATGGCAGAATCATACATGCTATCAAGCCGCTCACGTTCAGGGTGCTGCCATTCAATGAAAGCACACTCCGAAGTGAACTTGTGGATAGATTCGGTCATGACGGTACAGTGGATGATCCAATTACCAGCGACTACACAATGATAGTGGACTTCCTGTCACAAATGAGTGCAAATGAAATAATTTTAAATACAAGCATGCCTGTTTACATCCAAAAAACATTCATCTATACAATACCAATAATTGACACTGGAGTAAACAAAATTGATTATGTCCTTGTTCATTAATGACGAGCGCGGCTTGCTTGAACCACAGAATGACCTGTTTGCAACTGCACTATTGGTTATTGGATTTGTGGTATTTGCGGCTATCATGTCCAAAACATACCTCACATACGATGAACACTCATTCGCTCTTGAGAACTACGAAGAAGCCTCAAGGATCGCACAGTCTGTTGCCTCCGATGAGTTGCTTCACACCACAAGTCCTGGCATCATCTCTGCATCAGTGCTCGACCATATCAGTGATCCTGCAAGTGGTACGTCTATGCGTGAGATCTTGTTTTCCAGTTTTTCAGGTAATTTCGAGTTTTCGGTAGAGGTCGTAACCGATGATGAAAAATACCAATGGGCGATCGAGCAAAGACCTATCGGCACGGCAAACAATGATGTAATTGCAGCATCGGTTCCCGTGGTTATCGAATTGAATCCTGCAGAATCGGTTGCCGGAACTCTTACAGTCAAAATGATAAAAAGAGGATGGATTTGATGGCAAATGGATCTGAGCACAATAAGGATCGCTTGCGTGCGAACAGCAAAAAAATCCTGACGGACCAGATGGCATTTTCATCCACGATAGATGCAATGTTCTTCCTTGTGATGATATCAATTGCAGCCGTTATGCTGATGCCCTCCATCATGGCTGAAAACCAGTATGATGCTGCTGGATATACTGCAATACAGGAATTTGACACACATCTTTTGGAATCGCTACTTAGCAGCAGTTCAAATGAGTTCGAATACGAGATCGCACCGCTTTCGGTTGTTAATATATCGATACCCTCAAATTCTATTACACAGGGTCCAATGAAAACACTTTTTGGAAAAGAACAGAATCACAGGACATTTTCGGATGTTATGGCAGAGAGTATGGCACTCAATTTGATGATGGATAACAACGGTTCCAGAGTGTATCTGAATCCTATCGCAAATGAACATTCGACCGCTACCACTGCAATGATGCAGTCATATCTTGACGCTAAGATCGGAGGGCGCTATAACTACCGATTTGAAGCGCATTGGTATCCGGTATCAGGTTTTTCTCTTGGAAGTGATATTGTTGTGGGAGACACACCTCCAACCGATGCGATACGCCAGAGTGCAAAACTTACACTGCCGTTTACCTATGTGTCATCGAAGAATGACATTTTTGAAATGGTGAATGATTCCGTACTTGCAGATGCGCTTGGAAATTCTTCAAACGAGACAATGCATGCGATACTATATGATGGGTTCAATGACAGTATTAATGTGGCTGCAAGAGGGTCAGCAGAGATGATCGTGGATTCGATATTCCCATCAGAATATCTGAACTCACTCAACAATACCAGATCAGGCATGCAGAGTGACCAGTTAGGTATCATATCCACTCCTGATAATGCTAATATACTTGATCCTGACTTCTTGATCGCGATATATCTTCTGGACCATACTGCAAATACGGTCGCAGGCCTGGATATTGAAATACCTGTAGACATTATTTTATCCGGGATGGTGACAAAGGTTGAACAGGAATTTACCGATGCAATACAGGAGAAGATCGCTTTTCAGTTGAAAACAGATATGGCAGATGAGATTAACAGCACTGTAAACGGCATCATTGATAGCACTGATTTTGGCAATGCTCAAAATTTGCGTGATGTGCAGGTAGGATATATTCACAGGAGAGTGAATAGTGGCGGTGTTGATGTTAAACTGATGCTCTGGCAGTAATTGTCTGGTCAATCACAACCTATATATTTGATGTTGGTCTATTTGAAGCGCTTCGCCGCAATAGACTATTATTTTAAATAGACTATTTAACTATGATATCAAGTGAATATACTCCCATATGTTCCTGTTAACTTGATTACAGTATACTTAAATTGAAATATTATCTTAAGTTTCAATTTGATCAACCTAAAATTTAATTCGTAAATTGTAAATCACAAATTATTTGGAGGAATATAATGGCAAAAATGCATACCCGGAAGAAGGGAAAATCCGGCCCCACAAAACCAGTAAGAACAGAAGCACCTGCATGGTCAACAATGACGGCAGACGAGATCACAACTATTATTCTGGATATGTGGAAACAGGGCAATTCAACAAGTGAAATAGGAATGACCTTGAGGGACCGACATGGTGTCCCTGATGTAAAACTTGCAACAGGCAAGAAACTTGTAGCAATATTAAAGGAGAATGGTGTTGAACCTGACTTACCGGAAGACCTGTACAACTTACTTGTAAAGGCTATCGGACTCAGGAAACACCTTGATGTGAACAAAAAGGATGTACACAACAAGCGTTCACTTCATTCCGCTGAAGCTAAGATCAGAAGACTGGTCAAATATTATCAATCCACAAAGGTATTGCCAACTACTTGGAAATACAAGCCGGAAACAGCAGCGATGCTTATTTCAAGATAATCTCTTGATGTTGATTAATATTTAAAATATCGACTTTGCCTTTTTTTAGGTGGTCGATATTACTATTTTTTTTGTTTTTCTTTTAAGAGCCTTTAGGCTTCGAATTTCTTTTGTTTTTCGAAGGTTTGTACAATACACCAACCCCATATCTGGTAGCGTGTAAATTACATACATTTGATACTTTCTTCTCACTGTAACAAGATGTATTATAAAACAGTGAAACAACAAAAAACGAGTAAATTTATATAATAATAAATTGATTAAATCTTAATTATAGGGGATGATTGATAAATGGGCAGGAACATATCTTATTTATGCTACGACTGTTTTAGTTAACTTAGTATATATTAAATATTTATAATATTGATATAAAAAAGTCATTGTTATACATTTATTTAAATTTTTTTAGTATAAGTTGTTAACCCGGGATTGATGATGTATGATTAGAAAAGAAACGTTTGAATGGAAAAACATTATTGTTATTTGTATAGCACTTTTGATGACATTGGTTGCAGTCATGACTGCAAACGCTGCGATAACATTAGGGGATCAAAGTGGCAATGGTATAAACACTACGTTTGGATCAAATATTATTGAACACAACAATCTGGGTCTGAGTACGTTTTTAAATTTCAGCGCTGCAGACAATGGCGACATAACTTTTTTAAATCTAACGTTCCCTGATCCAATATTACTACCTTATAACACTTCTACAAATTACACACTGATTGGCTTAAATAGTACATGGGAAAACATTTCAATTACAAATAATATACTAACAATTTATAACGGCTCTTCCATCCTTGCGTTTGCAGGCAATGAATTTTCAATTAACATTACAAATATTACATGGACTTCTATTCCAAATGGAACATATGTATTTTTGTTAAATACAAGTAATACTTTAGCCAATTCACAAATTAACCTGACAATTGGCGGCGAGCCGACAGTAACCACAAATACAGATCCTAACACTCAATTTGAATGGCAACAAAATGGAACACCACTTTATCTAAATGCAACGATTACTGACATCGGTTCGGGTGTCAAGAATGCTACTGTAGATGTATCATTAGTAAACGATACCGGTATCTCGATATTGGATTTCACAAACAATTTTTGGCTTAATAATTCTTTGTTGATATACGCTATTGATGGCATTCACAATCTACAGATTACAACTTATGATAATGCAAGTCAGGTAAACAATACCGTTAATTTTTCAATAAAAGTTGACAACACAAACCCTGTGGTGTCCGTAAATACATTTAAAGAAACACCACAAACATGGGTCAACAATGATACGACAATTGATCTCAATGCAACAATTGATGACGTCAGTTCCGGCGTATTGAATGCAACAGTGTTGTGTACACCTATTAACAGTTCACTTACTTCTATTGATTTAATTTACGATGGTACCAACTGGATTAACAATTCAATAATAGTCAATACTGCAACTCAAGGGCAGGTAAATCTCACGATCACAGCGACTGACAATGCTACAAACTTTAATAATACGGTCAACTTTACGATGTGGGTAGACAATGTAGAGCCAAATGTGACTCCACTTCCAGTTGTTTATCCGATACAACAAACAGCCGCAAAAGCTAATGACACACTTATTTTGAATATCAGTGCTATTGATAATGATTCTGGAATAAATTTCTCCAATGTGAGTGTCAATGTTACATTGATCAACGATTCAGGGGATGGCTGGAGAGACATGTCTCTGATAAGTGGTGTATGGACTACAAATGTGATTGTAAGCAATTCGAATTATACAGGAACGGTATCTCTTGATATTGAGGTATATGATAATGTTACAAATGTAAACGATACACAATCATTTGAGGTTGAACTTATCAATACAGTTCCAATGTTCAACGGTACAATTCCAATTACGGCGATGCATTGGGATGGAAGTGCAACTGCGAACCCTGAAAATATGTACTATTACTATGACAACACTACGGCAACCCCAACTAATGTTGTAATATTGGTCAATATGACACAAAGCGGTCTTACTGTACAAGCGAACTTTACTGAGGTAGATGGTAACAATACATTTGCCAATGGTGTAGCTAGTGGGAACTTATATACAGTAACGCATCCGATTGGTAATTCAAGCAACGGTAATACAAGTTCAGGTTTTGTAAGAACAGTTATTATTACTGCATATGATAATGCGTCCAATATGAATGTGTCAGATGCTGACGGTCCATTCAACGGTCCAGCCCCCTTCATAGCTATTATCAATATTACTCCTGAGATGTTCGATCAAACTCTTGGCGGCTCAACTACAAATTGGACAACTGACATAAATGATTTTACAAACGTGACAGGTCTCACTTTTGAGAAGGAGGATTTAGGTAAGATAAATTTCACAGGTTCAATTAACTTGTGTGACATGACCACCATAAGTGGATTGGTGAACCTTAGCACCAATATGCAATTCGCTGCAGCGAACATATCGCTAAATGCGGCTGCTGATGCACTTGCATCTATGAACACTTCTGCGAACCTGACAATGTACAATCTTACCCAGTTTACAAGCCAGCCAGGTATATTGATGAATGGTGTGCCTATCGTAGACAGTGGTCAAACAAGCGGTAGTTCAGGAGTTTCAAATTTAGTTTGGGATCAAAGTGGACATAATTTAACATTCGGTGTGACCCATTGGACATCCTATACGGCAGATGGTATTCCTCCATCGGTTACTGCAATCTCGCCTATCATGCAGTCACAGTGGCTTAAGAATGGTTCGACAATTGATCTCAATGCCAGTATTACTGACATAGGCTCAGGCATGAAAAATGCGAGTGTAAATGTATCTTCATTGAATGCTACAGGTGTTGCTGAACTTGATTTCGATGGATCATTCTGGACCAATAATTCATTCATAGTGGCAACATCAAACCAAGGTGTTTTCAATTTAACGATCACTGCTTATGATAATGTTAGCAATGTGAACAATACTATCAACATGACGGTCTATGTCGATTTAACTGCACCTGTACTAACAAATCTACATACAGATTATGCAACAGGTCAAGAGAAAGCAAAGTTCGGTGATTATGTTACAATCAATATAACGGCAAAAGATATGGGTGGACTTTCAGGACTTAATCTATCAAGTGTCATGGTGAATCTGTCATTAGTCAATGATACTTACGGATTTACTCAAATGAATTCTGCCGGTGGCGATGATTGGACATACACGGTACTTGTGAACAACAGCAGTACCAGTATTGTATATCTTCCAGTGCGTGCATCGGATAATGTAACCAATTTGAATGACACTATGACAATCCCTGTTATATTGGATAATACCCCTCCTGCCCAGATAACTGGACTTAGTGCGGTAGACACTCTAAGTGATAGTGGTGGAAGTATTACTTTAACGTGGAATGCAAGCACTGAATTAGACTTCAAAAATTATTTGGTATATAGGAACAATGCCCAGATCACTAATGTATCTGGTATGACACCCATCTATTCAATAAGTGTCAATTCAACATATTCATGGAGTGATACAAGTGCAACTACAGGAACGACTTTCTATTATGCCGTTACAGCCAATGATACAGCAGGTAATGAGAATAAGTCGGTAATCAACGTCTCTGCTGTATCTGTAGACAACAGAGTCCCCAGCAGTAGTGGCGGTGGCGGCAGTGGCGGAGCAGCTGCCATTGAACCGTATGCGAATGTTGCACTAAAGGATGTTGTGTTTGTGTATGTTAGCATAGATAAAAACATTAAATATGAGTTCAAAGAGGATGAAAGCCCAATTGATTTTGTATTTTTTGATTCAAAGAAAAATAGTGGATATATAACAGCAACAGTCGAGGTATTGAAGAATAGGTCTTCATTGGTTTCATCTAACCCCAAAGGTGAAGTTTACAAGTATATGAATATCTGGGTTGGAAAGGGTGGTTTTGCGATAGATGCCAATATTGCAAATCCAGTCATAGAATTTAAAATTGCGAAATCATGGATATCTGAGAACGGTATCGATGGATCTACAATTAAACTGAATAGATATAATTCAGATAAATGGAGTTCACTACCAACCACAAAAATTAGCGAAAACAATAGTTACATTTACTTCCGTTCCGAATCACCAGGATTTTCACCGTTTGCAATAACCGGTGATAAAAAATCAACTATGGTCGTAAAAGGATCTGCACCAATTATTGAAAAAGTAGAGACACCAATTGTTGAAACTGTTGAAGAACCAATTGTTGAAACCATTGATGAATCTCTGGAAGATGATGAAACAAAGTTTTCAAATCTAACTATTGTCTTGATCATAGTCTTAATCGGAATATCGATCATTGTATTTTTGATCATCCTTAAAAGAAAACACAATACGCTTAAAAGAGAACAAAGATTGCTTAAAGAAAGACAAAATATTAAATTAAATAAATAGAGTTGTCAAATCTGTTGGTTTCGCGACACATTAAACCTTGTGTGTCAATCGAGCATGATGGTAACATCATGCTCATTTATGTGACTTGCACGCCCTATAGGCGTAGCAAGCACTAAATTCCGTAAAAGGTGGATATACCTGCGGCTCATTTAATATATATTGCTCACCTGCAATCTAATTATTAAAAGGTAACTTATAAATTCTTAAAAAGACCACTACATACCATGAAAGCAGTTATTCTTGCAGCCGGTGAAGGATTACGATGCAGACCACTGACACTTACGCGTTCAAAGGTCATGCTTCCTGTTGCGAACAAACCTATTTTGGAGCATGCCATATATTCGCTTGCTAAGAACGGCATCAAGGATATAGTACTAATTGTCGGATATGAAAAAGAACGTATAATGGATTATTTTGAAGATGGGGTGAACTTTGGGGTCAATATCACTTATATCGAACAAAAAGCACAACTCGGGACAGCACATGCTATCAAGCAGACACGTAAATTGATCGAGCCTGAGGCGGAGGATTTTCTGGTTTTAAATGGGGATAACATCATAGAACCCAAAACAATTTCAGACCTTCTCGACGGGCGCGGGGGCGATGCAACCATCGTAACATTCAAGATGGAACATACCATTGGTTACGGTGTGGTCATTGCAGAAGACAAACAAGTAAAAAAAATCGTTGAAAAACCGCGGGTAGATATAAGTCACCTTGTCAATACCGGAATATATCTATTCAACCCTAAAATATTCAAATATATTGAAAACACCCAAATATCAGATAATGGCGAATATGCAATAACAGATTCTCTCCAGCAGATGATCGAGGACAGACTTAAAGTCACGATGGTAACAACACGATCCAGGTGGTTGGATGCCATACACTCATGGGACCTGCTAAAAGCAAATTCCATTATACTCGACAAATATGATACATTAACTGTAAAAGGTACTGTCGAAGAAGGTGCTGTTATCAAAGGCAATGTGTCAATTGGAAAGAACACAATTATCCGTTCCGGGAGTTACATCGTTGGTCCTGCGATGATCGGGGATAATTGCGAGATCGGTCCTGATGTGGTGATATTACCATCCACAACTATTGGAAACAATGCTTCCATTGGACCATTTTCACAGATCAAGAACAGTATTATAATGAACGATGCAAGGATCGAGTCACACACCTATATCTCAAATTCAGTAATTGGTAGCAACAATACGATCGGGTCGCATTTCATTACTGATGATAAAGAAAATATTAAAGTTGAGATGATAGGCATACTACATCATGCTGACCGGCTTGGTGTCATCACTGGAGACGATATTATAATTGGTCACAGGGTTTTGATAAAACCCGGTGTTTTAATTGGTGCCGGCTGCAATATTGAATCAGGGAATATTATTTCCAGAGAACTGCCTCCAAATTCAACAGTTGTATAATGGGTGTGAAAAATGTGTGGAATTGTCGGATACGTTGGTGAGAAACCTGCAGCACCTATATTGATAGATTCTCTTAAGAAACTTGAATATCGCGGGTATGACTCGGCAGGCATCTGTGTTTTGAATGATTCATTAAAAACCTATAAAACCACGGGTAAGATCGTTGATCTTGAATCAATACTTCCACAAGGCATTGAAGGAACGATCGGCATTGGGCACACAAGATGGGCTACACATGGGAAACCGAACACTGTCAATTCCCATCCACACCTATCCAGGGATATTGCGGTAGTACACAATGGTATTATTGAGAATTATCTTGAACTTAAAGAGAATTTGATCGGAGATGGGTATATTTTCAAATCCGAAACCGATACCGAGGTTATTGCACATTTGTTACATTCACATCTATATGGTGGTAGTGACGGACAGTCCAAAAAGTGCGACCTCATAACCGCTGTTCAAAAGACATTACGCATGCTTGAGGGGTCATATGCTATCGCTGTGCTTTGTGGCAGTGAACCGGGACTTATGATCATTGCACGAAAGGACAGTCCGCTTGTTGTGGGTATTGGGGACGGCGAGATCTTTGCGGCATCCGATGTAACTTCGTTTTTGCAGCATACAAGAAATGTTGTATTCGTTGATGATAATGAGGTTGCATTGATCAGAAACGGCAGTGTCGAGTTCTTTGATGCTGATGGTAATCCGGTAACCAAAGAAACGACAAAAATAGAATGGGATATTGAAGCAGCAGAAAAGGCAGGATATGAACATTTCATGCTTAAAGAGATCCATGAGCAGGCAAGTTCTGTGCACGATACGTTCGCAGGCAAGATCTCCGAAATGGAAGGTACTGTCATTCTGGATGAATTGAACATATCGGATGAACAGATCCGTCATATGTCCCGAATTGAGATAATTGCATGTGGAACATCATGGAATGCCGGACTTGTTGGTAAATACCTGTTCGAACAACTGGCAGGCATTCATACTGATGTTGACACGGGTTCGGAATTCAGGTACGGGTATCCCGTCGTATGTGGCGAGGTATTGACTATTGCCATCACACAATCAGGTGAGACCGCAGATACACTTGCGGCAGTGAGGGGTGCAAGATCATACGGTTGCCAGGCTATTGCCATTACAAATGTGGTTGGAAGCACTATCACACGCGAGATCGACAGTGTTCTATATACACGTGCAGGTCCTGAGATCGGGGTTGCGGCTACAAAATCTTTCACTACCCAGTTGATAACACTTTACATGCTGGCCCTAAAGTTTGCAAGGATACGCGGCAAGATGAGCGCAGAGGATTCAAAGAACCTTCTTGTTGCACTCAAAAAGATCCCTGCAGATATCCAGAAGATATTGAACAATAAAGCGGTCATACAGGAATGTGCCAGACAATTTGCCGATGCAGAGGATTATTTCTTTATCGGGCGTCATTTAAATTATCCGATCGCACTGGAAGGTGCACTTAAACTCAAGGAGATATCATACATACATGCCGAAGGATATGCTGCCGGGGAACTAAAACACGGTCCTCTTGCATTGCTTACAGATAAAACGCCTGTTGTTGCGATCGCCACTAAAGGACATACATACGATAAAATGCTCAGCAACATAAAAGAGGTAAAGGCGCGGGATGCTATTGTAATAGCAGTGGCTAACAAGGATGATACCGAGATCGAGAAATATGTGGATGTTGTACTGAGAATACCGAGAACACATGAGTTGCTATCTCCTATACTTTCATCAGTTGTCCTGCAATTGCTTGCATATTATACGGCACTTGAGCGTGGATGTTCAATAGATAAGCCGCGAAATCTTGCAAAGAGTGTGACTGTGGAATGATATTAATTATATCACAGAAGTCAGAAATACGGAGATTTTCATGAAATTATTTGGTTCATCAGGTATCCGGGGAATTACAAACAAAGAGGTAACGGTTGACCTTGCACTTAAGGTAGGTCTCGCGCTTGGAAGTTCAAAGAAAAGTGCAGTCATTGGCAGGGACCCTCGAATTGCAGGTGAAATGATCGAACATGCACTGATATCTGGCATGGTGTCAGCCGGATGCGATGTTGTGCGTATCGGACTTGTTACGACACCTACACTTGCACATGCTACACGGAATTTTGATTGTGGTGTAATGGTTACGGCATCCCACAATCCTTCGGAATATGTGGGTATTAAATTATGGAATCCTGATGGGATGGCTTTTGATTCTGCGCAGCAGGAAGAGATCGAGGAATTGGTTGCAGCAGGAGACCCCACTTATGTTGAATGGAACAACATTGGAAATGTTACCACAAATAGTAATGCTGTCCGCGAACATTCCGAGATGATCATGAGTCATGTTAAACCGATAAAACCTGCGTCATTGCGTGTTGTACTCGATTGCGGCTGCGGTGCAGGCGGAACAATCACTCCCTATCTCCTTCGCGAGATGGGGTGTGATATCATAACACTCAATGCACAGACGGATGGTTATTTTCCGGCACGTAACCCTGAACCCAATGATGCGAACTTAGGGTTGTTGAAAAAGGCTGTAGTAGAATTTGATGCTGATCTTGGAATTGCGCAGGATGGGGATGCAGACAGGATGATGGCTGTGGATGAGAATGGTGTATTTGTGACCGGGGATGAGATGCTTGCCATTTTTGCAGGTTATGAGTGCAAACCTGGCGGGAAACTTGTCGTGCCTGTTGACACATCCATGATAGTTGATGATGCGCTGCCGGATTCCAATGTTGTTCGAACAAGGGTGGGTGACGTATATGTTGCTGAAGAGATAAAACGAACAAAGGCAGATTTTGGAGGCGAGCCATCAGGTAGCTGGATATTCCCGCAAGTGTCGTATTGCCCTGATGGGATTTATGCTGCTGCACGGATTATTGAGATCGTTCAAGACGTTGGGCTTGCAGAACTCAGGCGAAGACTGCCACAATATCCAACAAAACGCGGTACTGTTATCTGTAATAATGAGAGAAAAGAGGGTGTGATGAATATGGTACGATCTGAAATGGGAACACTTGGAATGGTTACTGATATC
Source organism: Methanosarcinaceae archaeon (assembly GCA_023544565.1). Classification (GTDB taxonomy): domain Archaea; phylum Halobacteriota; class Methanosarcinia; order Methanosarcinales; family Methanosarcinaceae; genus Methanovorans. The sequence goes on along the minus strand of JAMJFS010000017.1, from coordinate 18,569 downwards.
GATGGGGTGCGCGTTGAAATGGATGATGGGTGGTTGCTTGTGCGTCCATCCGGGACAGAGCCAAAGATACGCATAACCGCAGAGGCAAGAACAGGTGTGGATGAACTATATGAGATCGGGGAGAATATCGTAAAGGAGGCTCTTACATGAAAGCAGTAATACTTGTTGCAGGCGAAGGGACCCGAATGCGTCCTTTGACATCCGCGCGTCCAAAAGTGATGCTTCCGATCGCCAATAAACCTATACTTGAGCATATTGTGAATGCGGCAGTTGATGCAGGGATCAATGAGTTTGTCTTTATTACGGGATATTTTGAGGATGCAATAAAAGATCACTTCAAAGATGGGGCGAAATGGGGTGCTAAAATAGAATATGTGCACCAGAAACAGCAGCGTGGTACGGCAGATGCTATTGGCTGTGCACGCGGGTCTGTGACAGGTCGGTTTGTTGCTCTCAATGGCGATGTGTTGATAAGTTCCGATTATCTAAAAAAACTCATTTCAAAAGAAGAGGATGTAGTAATTACCGTAAAGAAAGTTGAGAATCCATCTGATTTTGGGGTCATCGAGATATCCGGTGATAAGGTCACAAAGATCATTGAAAAGCCTGAAGTTCCACCAACTGACCTTGCAAATGCAGGAATATACCTGTTTAATGATTCTATATTCGATCTTATTGACAATACTACATTGTCTGAAAGGGGAGAGTTGGAAATTACGGATTCCCTGCAGATGTTGATCAATAGCGGTGCAGATGTTGGATACGAGATACTTGAACATGATTGGTTGGATGTGGGGCGACCCTGGGATCTACTGGATGCAAATGAACTTTTACTTGATAACATAAAAGCAGAGTGTAATGGATTGGTGGAACCGAATGCGACACTGATCGGTGAAGTTGTTGTTGGGGAAGGGACACTTATTCGCAATGGTTCTTATATAATTGGTCCTGTTGTTATTGGAAATGATTGTGACATAGGTCCGAATTGTTTCATCCGTCCTTCAACTTCGATCGGGAACGGAGTACGTATCGGAAATGCGGTTGAGATTAAGAATAGTATTATTATGGACAATACCCATGTCGGTCATCTGAGTTATGTTGGTGACAGCATAATCGGGCAGGGGTGTAATTTTGGTGCAGGCACGAAGGTTGCAAATCTGCGGCATGATGGTAGGAGCATAAGGGTTACGTTAGAATACCAGTTCCTTGACTCCGGGCGACGAAAACTTGGGGTCATCATGGGTGATGACGTGCATACTGCGATCAATACCAGCATAAATGTCGGGACTGTGATAAAGAGCGGCGGTTCCACTAAGCCCGGAGAAGTTATCAGATAGTTATGCATATAAATTAACAATGATCAATGAATGACATTGTATGGTGATTCTATTTGAATGAAAACGATAATAACGATAAATACACGGCTGCAATTCAAAAATTGACTGATCTTGCAAAACAGATGACTGATGTAATATCAGGATACAGCCATGTCCGTGTGATCTCACACAATGATGCAGACGGTATCACATCTGCTGCGATTATCTGTCAGGCACTTCACAGGAACAACACACAATTTCATGCTACCATTGTCAGCAGGCTGGATGAGTCGGTTATTGATATTGTGAACAACACGGCATCTGAAGGCGACCTTGTGTTATTCTGTGACATGGGGTCCGGACAATCTGATCTTATTGAAAAGGTGTCTTTTGATGTTGTGATAATTGACCATCATCAGCCTGTTGGAGAATTGCCTACAAATGGTAAGATTAAGGCTGCCATCAATCCACATTTTGTTGGGATCGATGGCGCAATACACCTTTCTGCATCGGGCACCACATATATGGTTGCCAGGCAGATGAGTGAAGGAAATGTTGATCTTTCAGGATTGGCAATTGCCGGTGCTGTTGGCGATAAACAATTATTCGAGTCTGCGAACCGTTCAATTCTGGATGAGGCTCTGGAAAATAATGTCATCAGTATCAAGAAAGGTCTGAAGGTAGGTTCCGGGGATATTGCTGATGTTTTGGAATACACATGTGAACCATATCTTGATATTACAGGTGACCGCAAAAAGATCGATGCTTTTTTAGACTTTTTGAATTTACACGGTGAGATCAGTTCGATGTCTGCCGGTGACCTGAAGAAACTGACATCTGCTGTTGCTTTGAAACTTGCAAAAAATGCGAGTCCTGAAGCCGTAGATGCTGCTATTGGGGATGTATATGTTCTTGATCGTGAGATCGTGCATAATTCATACGACCTTGTTGCGATAATAAACACATGCGGGAAGATGGATAAGGCAGGGGTTGCGCTTTCGCTGTGCATGAAGGATGCATCGGTCGTTGATGAGGCACGCGCGCTTTCTCTTGAGTACCAGAAGTCTACTGTTGCTGATATTAAAAAAGCTGAAAAGATGCTTCAGCAAGGCAAGAATATGTGGTACCTCAATGCAAAAAATATGGAATCAACAGGGATCATTGCAAGCACGGTCGTCAGGTATATTCATCCCGATCAGCCGTTTATTGCGATCAATGAAGTTGATGATATTGTGAAGGTATCCGCGCGCGGAACCCGTGCTCTGATCGCGAAAGGACTTGACCTCTCATATGCTTTGCGCGAGGGTGCAAAAGCAGTTGGCGGAAGCGGAGGAGGGCATAATATTGCGTCAGGTGCCGCAATTCCAATAGGGAAGTCAGAGGAATTTATAAGTATTGTAGACGATATTATCGGTGAACAATTAAAAACAAGTCTGGAATAGGACTAGAACCAGGAGTCATAACTGATGAAGATACGCGGTACCATTGAATTCAAGAGTCCTGACGCACCCGAGATCGCAAGGTCTGTGTCGTCAGCGCTTGCACCTGATAATCTGTCCAGTATGCGTACCGATGTTTGTGATGATATTGCGATCGTGCATTTTTCAACCGAAAAGATCACATCACTTATTGCGACTGTGAATGATTTTCTTATGAATGCAAAGATTGCGGAGGATGTCTGTTCATCACTGGACTGATGGATTGGATGCGATTCATATTTGTCATATATCCATATTGCCAATTATCAACTCTACCATTATTAACATAAAATTATCAAACTTTAGGCTTTAACTTTATTTTTAACACTACATGAGGAATAATACATGGAATTACATTTCACATTAAAAGGTTCATTTAAGACAAGTGCCGATGCATCCCCTGCTAAGGATGTTATTGATGCTTTATTCACTGAAGCGAACGAGACCATACTCACAAAGGGCGCACCGGAAGGGGAAGGCGCCCGTATTGTTGAGTGGGACATTGCAGGAGATCGGATAAACCTGATTGTTGAGTCTGGAAAGCATGTGCGAGCGCACGATGCTATGCTTCGTATTCGAAAACCACTTGCTTCAATAATTGGTAAGGAGTTTAAGATCGGAGTTCGTGGAATTGATGTTGAGTCTTATATCATTGAAATTCCATCTGAAAAACCTCTTGGTGAGCTTAAGATCCCTCATGTCAGCAATATTGTTTATGATGAGGGGGTCATCACACTTACACTGGATGTTGGTGAAGCTGAACTGGAAAAGCGTGTGCCTGATCGAATACTGACTTTGATGGAGGATAAGATCGCGGCCCAGAGTTATGGCGGAAAGGGTGAGCACTGGGAGATCTTGTGGGAAAGCGATAAGAAGGTGTTCACTTTTTCCCAGGATCCAACACAGGAAATGGTTAAACAGGGCTGGCTTAAGCGGGGTTCAAGCCGTGGGCAATGGATCCATGGTGCGCAGTCTACGAGATTGTTCAGGACTTTTGAGAGGATCGTTATCGAGGAACTTCTTGAGCCGCTTGGTTACAATGAGATGATCTTCCCGAAACTTGTTACATGGGAAGTCTGGGAGAAATCAGGTCACGCGAAGGGTGTGTATCCTGAGATATATTATGTATGCCCTCCAAAGACAAGAGACCCAAAATACTGGGAAGAGGTTTCTGACTATTACAAGGTCACACATGAAGTGCCGACAGCAATGATCAAGGATAAGATCGGTGATCCCATCGGTGGTATGTGTTATGCACAATGTCCACCGTTCTGGCCATTTCTTCAGGGCGAGACCATACCGACAGATGAGTTCCCGATCAAGGTTTTCGACCGCTCGGGTACGTCACACAGGTATGAGAGTGGCGGCATTCACGGTATGGAGCGCGTGGATGAGTTCCACAGGGTTGAGATCGTCTGGACGGGGACTCCGGAACAGGTTGTAGCGCATTCAAAAGAGTTGCAGGAAAGGTATATGCATATTTTCAATGACATCCTTGACCTCGAATGGCGCAAGGCATGGGTCACACCATGGTTCATGGCCCAGGAAGGTCTTGATGGTATCTCGGAACAGGGCGAGATCGGCACTATTGATTATGAAGCACCTCTGCCATATCGTGGAGAAGGCGGAGAGTGGCTTGAGTTCCAGAACGTCAGCGTAAACGGGAACAAGTATCCTTCCGGTTTCAATGTGAAATGCCAGTCCGGCGAGGAACTTTGGTCTGGTTGTTCAGGTGTCGGGCTTGAGCGCTGGGCATCTGCATTTTTGGCACAGAAAGGTCTTGATCCTGAGAACTGGCCTGAGGAGTTTAGGAAGAGGGTTGGGGAGATGCCGAAAGGGATACGGTTCCTTTGATTGATGTGGGGTTTGGGATTTTAATGGATTTTGCGTGGAAAATTAGACCATAATTTAATTTTTCAACACAAAATCCAATTCGACCGATTCGCTTATATATAGATATGATGTTTGTAAAGCGCCAATTAATAGCTAATTATATAACTGCTCACAGGTCAATTTGACCGAATATTGAGCACTGCATGGATTTTATTGAACATATCAAATTTACAATACATTAACGATACGTTAACAAAAGTTAACGAATCATTCATATTACAATAACACTGGAGGATTATTATGGCACGGAAAGTACAGAGGAAATTAGATAAGTGGAAATCAAAAACATGGTATTCTGTTGAGATACCAAAGTTCATGGGAAGTAACCAGATCGGTTTTACTCCAACTGATGACCCGGAGAATTTGATCGGGCGTGTTGTTGAGACAACTGTTGGTGAACTCACAAACGATTTCTCAAAACATAACACAAAACTCAAACTTGAGATCAATGACGTTGTGGGCAATGTTGCACACACGAAATTCCTTGGTCATGAGCTCACTACCGATTATCTTCGTTCAATTGTAAAGCGCCAGACCTCAAGGATCGATGCAAACCTTAACGTTAAAACAAAAGACGGCTACAAGGTTACTGTAAAACCTACATGCTTCACAGTTAAAAGAGCACGTACAAGCCAGATCAAAGGTATCAGGGAAGAGATGATCAAGACCGTTATAAAGCGGGCATCTGAAGTGAATTATGAGCAGTTCATTGAGGAAGCAATTATCGGGAAGTTGTCTGCAAACATATACAGGCAAACAAAATATATCTATCCGCTTAGAAGGGTTGAGATCAGAAAGACTCGCGTCTTGTTCGTACCTGCACACATGGTTGAAACCAGATCAAAACCTGAAGATGCACCAGTGGAAATACTTGAAGATGTCCCAGTAGAAGAAGAAACTGTAGACGCACCAGCAGTAGAAGAAGAAACTGTAGACGCACCAGCAGTAGAAGAAGAAACTGTAGACGCACCAGCAGTAGAAGAAGAAACTGTAGACGTTTAGATCATTTTTTGCGTACTATTTTAAGGGTGAATAATCACCCTTTTTTCTATTCTTTTTTGGTATTTGTATATCTGTTTTAAAATGATTTCGCAAATGAAATTATTTGATTTTAAATTAAAAACATTGCGACCGCCCGCAGGCGGCACTTTCCATCCATGCCAATTTGAATTAACTAAATAATTAGCAAAATATTTATTAAAAGTTGTAGAATATGCAGATAGCGATTGAAAATTTGATATTTATGCAGAGCAATGCGCGCTACGCGCGTGAGGTAAATCGTTTTTATCATGAACTAATTAAACACCCTGCACAACAACACCCCACCAGTAAATAAAAACCTTTTTTGTATACAATTAGTGCTCAATGCCAGATTTGTAAAAAATGTTGGGTACAAAAAGTGGGTAAATTTCATATATATACATTTCGTTGCTATTTAACAAGTGTTTATATGCACTTGTCAAATACCAATTGACAACTATGAAAGTTAAAATTAACTTAACTCTGCAACTTAATTCTCTGCCCCAGAATACATTTGCCGCCGGAATGGCCACCAAGAGGGTTTTGGGTTGTGCCAAGTGAGTTCATGCAACGTGCCATGACTGCTGCGCCTCTTGCAAGCCCATCATCCACGAAAACCACGCGCTCCTCGATATTGTGATTTATGTTGAGATCTTCAAGATACTTCAAAGCAAGTTTTGGCTTGTTACCGCTGATCCCTGCTCTTCCGGTTATGCCTATTGATGTATTTTCAAATACAAGTCCCACATCCTGTGCAACCTTTACAAGACGGTAGACAACTTTTGCCATGACCTCATCGATCACTGCAAATAATATCTTGAGCCCGTGTTTCTTATAGATCTCACCGCCAAGTTCTGACAGTTTGCTCATGTCAGAACCGTTCTCCCCAACATCACAGCCTATAAGAACAACTCCCAGTTCATCGGCAGCCTCTGGATTTACAGGCACGCTTCCATATCGAGTACGGTTTTTTGGTACTTTTTCGATAATTATATGATCATGGATCTTTTCAGCATACTCGCGGATAATCTTGCCATTTAGTTTAAGTGTCATTATATCAGTCTTTTTTTCATCAAAAACATCCAATACAGTCCCAAGGATCACATCAACTGTGTGTGTGCCTTTGATCATAGCATCAGGAATAGCACCTGCATAACCACAGAAATTACCAATCGTCTTTGCATAAGGCCTGTCATCGCTGGTAATGCGACCATCAAGCGTAGTTCCGAAATCAATTGAAAGGCACGGATTCCTGAAATCAACATTTGCCCATTTAGCACCTTCCTTAATACCCGCCGTTGCAAGTTCGCCTTCCATCTCATTTGCGACTATCTCAACCCCTGTTGAACCAAGCGGGGGGTTGACACTTGCTACTGCACCGTCAAATACAACCTGTTTAAGCTTACTGAACTTTTGAAACTTTTTAGGCAGATTCTCAATGGTCATTGGTGGAGTCATATTCTTTGGAGGAACGCCTGCCAAAAGACAACCATCAGCCAATGCTTTGATAAACTCGCCCACCTCTTCTGGTACATCAAAACCTGCAACTACTCCTGTTGAGCGTACAACGAAATTTAGATCAGTCTTAATATCGAGATTTGCCTTTTTCACAGCCTCAACAAGGGTATTGCGGACAAGTTCAGAAACCGACTCGCGTGTCAGTTCAATGCCATTCAATGTCCTTCCAAAAACCACTTCACCAGGCAAAGGATCGCGCACATCCCTCGTCATCTTTATGACTTTTGTCACATGTCTTGTCTTTCCATCCTCCATATTTGTGGCCGTAAGGATGCACTTTGTAGTAGTGTTTCCGACCTCAACGGACGCGACAATGAAATATGGTTTTGACTTAAGGTCAATAAAACGTACTGTAGGACTATCTGCAATTCTTGGTTTTGACATTCATTTCACTTCCATTTTTCACATAAGAGGTTGCAATTGCTTGACAATTTGCTCTTTTGGAACTGCACCGATTATTTGCCCTACAAAATTCCCGTTCTTGAAAACAAGCATCGCAGGAATGCTTGATATCTTGTATTGCATTGAAGTTGCACGATTATTGTCAGTATCAAGTTTTCCGAATACTATCTTTCCCCTGTACTGAGTGGCAAGTTCATCAACGGTCGGTGCAAGCATACGACATGGGCCACACCATTCTGCCCAGCAGTCAACTACAACCAATGGATATTTTGATATAAATATATTGAAATCTGCATCCGTAACAATGACAGGCTTATCTGGATAACCTTCAAGTTCTTTTTTTTTGATAATTTGTTCCATCTTCTTTTTCCTGATCGCTTCCAATTCGTTCATTGAACTCACCCTTATTTTATAACGATATTACTTATTTTTATGTGACTTATTATTGTTGTTGTTGTTGTTTTTGTTTTTGTTTTTGTTTTTCGTGTCGATCGGTTTCATATAAATTGCACCACGGGGACAAGCATCAACGCACACTCCACATCCCATGCATTTACTTTGATCGATCTCGGGATAATCGGCAAATAAGTTCAAAAATCCCCTTCTTTTTTGTGTTATCGCATCCAGAGGGCATATTTTTTTGGCAGGACAGAGAGGAGATCGATCACATCGATTTATTTTTAATTTTGCGACTTCTTTGACACCTTTACCAATTTCACATTTTGTCGACTTTGTCATTTTTTATCGCTCCCCCTCAATATTTAGCTTGTAACAATTGTTCCATCATTCTTTATACGCTGCACCATGTGGGCATTCCTTTATGCAGATTCCGCATTCCGCACATTTGTCTTCATCAATTTCAGGATAATCTGCGAGGATAGGGCCAATCTTTCTTTGTTTAATTGCACCCACGGGACATGCTGAAACAATGACGCACATCCGGTTACTATCACATTTATCTTTGTTAATCTTTACAGCCATAATTTATCACACACACTTATTAGTCCTTAATGGATTTAACTATTTTGCACGAACAGCACACAACCGCGCACAACCATGCGAAATCAATAAATGTTAAGTATTCAAATGATTGATATAAGTTATATACATTTCAGCATTGTGAATGGTGAAAAAATGGCAGAAAAAAATAAATCGAAATCGTCTACAAAGGACCGCACAATCTTCGACCAAAAATGCATAACCTGCGGCACATGGATGAAAATCACTGAAGAGAAGAGCAAAAAGGGTGCCATAGCAATTACTTATTCTTGCCAGGAATGCGGTCTTTCATACTCAGTTGGCGAGGACTGATATGGCCAAATGGACGCTCGAATATCTTTTGAGCACAACTCCTAGCGATCTTGAAAACCTTGTAGCGCATCTGTTCAAACAGATGAGGTATAGAGCAAGTGTCACCCAATATTCCCGTGATGGCGGGGTCGATATCGAACTTTCGCTTGAACATTTTGGTATTTCCCACAGATGGCTTGTTCAGGTCAAACGGTATGCTGATGCCGTTGGCGTGAAAGAGGTGCGCGAGTATAGCAGTTTGCGATACCGCGATAATGTGGATGGGGTGATAATTGTAACCACATCCAGTTTCACAAAAGAAGCAGAGGGTGAAGCTGCAGAGCATAATGTGAAACTCATCGGCGGCGCTTTGCTTGTTGAAATGCTGAACCATTATTGCCTGAATACACAGACACAACTCCCCTCCGCAGCAAGTACCCCAGAATTGCCGGATAAAAAGAATTCCGCAATCGATGGGGCGATCCTCAAAAGGGGCGAGAATATACTTTCAAGCGAGTCGGTTGTGATTGATAGAGATAGGCTTACGATGATCGTTACGAACAAAAACATCTTTTTTAAAAAAGGAACCGGAGGAATGCTTTCTAATAAGTCAGAGATATTCCGCCGCATCGGAACAAATGAGATCATAGGTGTGCACGCCGAAACAAAACACATATTTCTTCTGACGGGGGCAAAGAATATTGAGATCATCAATATCCAGCCAAAGAATCGTGAAAGAGTGCTCGAACTGCTCGGACGGCTGCGAGCAGATTATTTGAAAGGGGAGTATCTTTTGAGATTGGCACAAGTGGGTGTGAAATTTTTAATACTTACAAATAAACGGTTGGCTATCATTAACATGCATGATGGATCGAGGGAGGAAATTAATGTAAAGGGCATCATCGGGTCACAGATTGTAAAAGGTGGCATGTTCAAAAAAGCGAAACTCATTGTTTCGGAATCGGGAGATGATTTCCGCAAGCGCGAGATTGAGGTTGATAATGCTGTTGCGTGGCAAAAGGCGATCGGGGATGCTGTGCGGGTTAGTTAATAGGTTTAGGACAGACACTATATTTTGGATAACGATACAAACCGCCGAAGGCGGCGTATTCCGTCATCAATTACCTACGAATATCTTCCATCGGCCCCCTATACATTCCACATAGATTTTCAATTTGTGCTTATGGTGGAAATATGCCGCCTGCGCGGTCATGTTGGTCTTAGTTTGAACTAAACTTACTATTTTTAATTCAAAATTCAACTTCAATTTACATTAGAGAAGAAGTTTTCCATTCTGCCAGTCATTAATTATCCTGACAGCAGTCCGCATCTCATCAACTTCGCCTTTTTGTTTCAAAAAATTGCTTTTCAAGCCTATGAGTTTAAGAATATCATAGGAATCCTTACTTTCTCCATCCCCTTCTATTGTGAAGTTGTAAAAAGATTCCAGAGCACTTTTGTTTTCAGCGCACATCTTTTCTATTATTTTCAAGGCAACACCGATCGGATCACCTAAGTGTGTTGAGTCTTTTACCGCAAGCATTCCCTGTATATACTCATCGTTATCGCCAAATGGGATCACGCCAGGGGTGTCTATGAACTTGATCCTGGATCCTGCATTTATGTGTTGCACTCCTCTTGTGTGACCTGATATTGAGGATGTGCTGGCTTTTTTTGAGCCCACTACTGCATTTATCACTGATGATTTGCCTGTGTTGGGATAACCGACACTACCCACCATTACATTACTCCCTTTTTCGACATTGGCAAGTTCAAGGATCTTGTATCTCAGCATTGTTGTTCCTGATTTGTCTTTGCTCGATATAAAAACTGTAGGCGCAATTTTGGAGAAGCGTTTTTTTGCTTCCTCAATGTTTTTCTTTGATACAAGGTCGCACTTGTTCAGGACTATGATCAATGGTTTTTTTGCACGGAACACACTCTGCTCGACTTCGTTGTTGCGTGTCTCGTCAGGGAACCGCGCATCTACTACCTCAAGGATAATGTCGGCATTCTTAATGACAGATCTTACTATTGCCTTGTAACTTACCATTGTGTGTATAATAGATTGGCAGGATATAAGGATGTATTGTGTGTTTATGCTGAAAAGAATGTTCTGCGACCAGTTCCTATATATCCGTTAGGCAGTAATCGTAACGCCATAGAACATTAACACCAACGAAATGATCTATAACAGCGCTCTTAATTTTTTTTGAAAATTGGAATAATATTATAATATATCCAGATGTTAGTTGGGCCGAGGATGTTTTATGGATAATATCAAAAAAGCTCAACTTATCGAAGGACCTGTCGCAAAAACTCTTTTCAATATGACATTGCCGATGATCGTCGGAATGGTCGGGATGGTCACATTTAATCTAGTTGATACATTCTTTGTCGGGAAACTTGGTATACAGGAACTTGCAGCATTGAGCTATACCTTCCCAGTGGTAATGGTGATTGGCAGTCTTGCAATGGGGATTGGTATCGGTGCCTCTGCTGTGATTTCACTGGCAATTGGGAGGGGAGACCATTATAGGGTCAAGCGACTGACAACAGACAGTCTGATCTTATCGATGTTATTGGTCACATTTTTTGTGATATTTGGGCTTCTGACCATTGAACCTTTTTTCAGTCTCCTTGGTGCTACACCGGAGATAATTTCCCTTATCAGTGAATACATGGTGATCTGGTATCCCGGGGTTCTTTTTCTCATTATTCCGATGGTAGGTAACAATGCTATACGTGCAACGGGTGATACCAAAACCCCGAGTGCCATTATGCTTGTGGCCGTGATCGTCAATATCATACTTGATCCTTTATTGATATTCGGTATTGGACCGTTCCCAATGCTTGGGATGGCCGGGGCAGCCATTGCCACTGTTGTTGCAAGGGCAATTACATTAGTTGTCGCTATATGGGTGCTCTACTATCGGGATAGAATGATAACATTTGAATTGCCTCCAGTAAAAACGGTTCTTGATTCATGGAAAAGTATCCTCTACATTGGATTACCGGTTGCCGGAACGAGAGTCCTTTATCCCATTGCCATGGGCGTTATAATTGCTTTAGTATCTTCGTATGGACATGAAGCAGTTGCAGCTTTTGGTGTTGGCACCCGCATTGAATTCTTTGCACTAACAGTCATCTTTTCCCTTTCAACGGTTATCGGACCATTTGTAGGCCAGAATTTGGGAGCCGGTCGGTATGATAGGGTAAAAATGGGAGTTAAATACAGTAATGTTTTTTCACTGATATGGGGCATAGGAATGTTTACGATCCTTGCACTTACAGCCAGACCGATCGCTTCGTTGTTCAATGATGATCCACTGGTCATATCCATAACCATTCTTTATTTGTGGATCGTTCCTATCGGGTATGCTCTATTTGGTGTTTTCCAGATATCGACCATGACTTTGAATGTATTACACAAACCGGGCCATGCTGCGGTTCTCATGGTGATACAGATGTTCGGGCTGTATATTCCACTGGCTTATCTGGGGTCATATTTATTCGGATTGAAAGGGATATTCTTTGCAATAGTGCTGGCATATTCGTTGACTGGAATTGCGTCTCATTTCGTGCTCAAGAGGGTTTTGGAAGTTGGGTCCATGGTTACAAAAGAATAATTTTGTTATCTTTAAATTTGCTCAACTAACGCAGTCAAATTTGATGGAAATGTATTTGTTATATGTTCATGAATTTAGATATTATCATGAATAAGGGTACTAATATAGCAAATATCAAAGAAAGCATGAGTGTTGGGATTGTTTTAAAACAAGATCAAAGGAGCGGGAAAATAACTCAAGGTGTTGTGGATAGGATATTGACAAAATCTTCAAATCATCCACACGGAATAAAGGTTAAGCTAAAAGACGGTCAGGTTGGAAGAGTTAAGGAGATCTATTCGGATGATCGTGATTGAAAGTGGCGATACAGAAAATGAATCGCAAATACATTCAAATAATGACGCATCGCGGTAAAGTGAATTCAACATTTGAAAACTTCACTGACAAAATATTTTACAGAACTAATTTTCGTAAACTCTATATACTTACAAACCCAACTATTCACTTACTGTAAACATAAAAACTGTGAGGTTATAACAATGACAACAGAAACGATCAAAGTAGAAGGAATGTCGTGCGGACACTGCCAGATGGCTGTAAACAAAGCAATCTCAGGCGTAGATGGTGTATCCAAGGTAGATGTAGATCTTAAAGATGGCAAGGCAACTGTAGATTACGATGAAGGCAAGACCAACACTGATGCGATCAAGGCAGCAGTTGTTGAAGCAGGATATAAAGCATAACCTGAACTAAAGATATATACTACCAACACATTATTTTCAACATGAGTGCGGGAGTTGTATGAAAGCCGTAATTGACGTCAATGGAATGACGTGCATGCATTGTCACAAAACAGTGACAGATGCCATTTCGGAAGTAAACGGCGTCGAGTCGGTTGATGTTAGTCTTGAGGACAACAACGCGACTGTAGTTTTTGATGATAAGGTCACAAACCTTGATGCAATAAAACAGGCAGTGGTCGATGCCGGTTATGATGTCGGAGGGAAAACCGCTGAAAGTGAATCGGTCTCCGAATCCGATCAGCCTGAAGAAGGAGAGGTATGCCCCATTATTATTGAAGATGATGAGGATGAAGAAACAGTAAAACCGGAACTCGGCTCAACAGTCGAAGCCAAATTCAAAGTATCTGGCATGACATGTGCATCATGTTCTGCCAATGTTGAAAGAATACTTAAAAAACAACCAGGGGTCGCAACTGCATCTGTCAACCTGCCAATGGAAAAGGCATCAGTGATTTACGATCCTGCACTTATCACTCCCAAACAGATGGAAGATGCCATTGTAGGTATCGGTTACGGTATTGTGAAGGATAAAGTCACACTTGACGTCAAGGGGATGACGTGTACGGCATGTGTCCAGAACATTGAGCGTGTGCTCAGTAAACTCAATGGTGTTAGATCTGCAACAGTAAATCTCACACTTGAAAGAGCGCAGGTGGAATACGATTCATCTCGGGTATCCCCGGCAGATATGATATCCGCCATTGAAGGAATAGGATACACAGCATCTCTCAAAGCTGATAAAAAAGATAGCGAAGACCGTGAGCGTCAGGCGCGTGAAGAAGAGATCACAAAACAGCGCAACAATCTTCTAATTGCAGTTGTATTCGGTATCCCCATTACACTTGGAAGCATGACCGGGATGTTCCCGAATCTGCTTTCGTTCGTGCCCGAGTTCTTAAAAGATCATTTCGTGCTCTTTTCCCTGACGACTGTAGTAATGCTCTTTCCTGGCAGGCAATTCTTCACAGGAACCTATAAGGGATTAAAGCACGGCGTCACCGATATGAACCTACTGATCGCTACAGGAACAGGTGCTGCCTACGTCATCAGTGTTGCAGCAACGTTCCTTGACCTTGGGCCAGGTTACGAGCACCTGTATTATGATACTGCAGTGATGCTCATCACATTCATCATATTCGGCAGGTATCTTGAAGCAAAGACCAAAGGCAAGACCTCCGAAGCCATTCGGAAACTCATGGGTTTGCAGGCAAAGACCGCACGGATACTTATTGACGGCGAGGAAAAAGAAGTCCCTGTTGAAGAAGTGACGGTCGGCGACATTGTAGTAGTGCGCCCGGGTGAGAAACTTCCTGTTGATGGAATAGTCATCGAAGGCTCATCGGCTGTCGATGAATCAATGATCACAGGCGAGAGTATACCTGTTGAAAAGAACCCTGACGATACAGTAATTGGTGCAACGATCAACAAATTGGGGTCATTTAGGTTTAGGGCTGCAAAGGTCGGTGCAGACACAGCTCTTGCACAGATAATCGAACTTGTTGAGAATGCCCAGACATCCAAAGCACCCATCCAGCGAATTGCAGACATCGTGGCAGGACATTTCATACTTGCCGTGCATGTAATATCGCTCCTTGCATTCTTCTTCTGGTTCTTCATAGGCTTTGAGATGTTTGGTGTTGCGAGCACATCTACCTTTGCAGGAGTCAGCCCATTCCTGTTCTCTCTACTCATTTCCATCACAGTGCTTGTTATCTCCTGCCCCTGCGCAGTCGGTCTTGCAACACCCGCCGCAATCATGGTGGGTACAGGCAAAGGCGCCGAGAATGGTATACTGATAAAAGGCGGCGAGGCTCTGGAGCAGACACACAAATTAAACACCATTGTGTTCGACAAGACAGGCACACTCACAAAAGGCGAGCCACAACTTACTGACATCATATCAACATCACACCACACCGATGATGAGGTACTGCAAATTGCTGCAATTGCTGAGAAAGGTTCAGAACACCCGCTTGGAGAAGCTATTGTCAACGGTGCAACGGATCGTAATATTGAGATCGGAAATGCCGGTTCGTTCAAATCAATTGCAGGGCATGGTGTCGAGGCTGAATTTGAAGGTAAGCGAATACTTCTTGGTACGCGAAAACTCATGGCTGACAATGGTATAGATGCCATGAAACTTAGTGAGGATATGGAAACACTTGAACATTCAGGCAAGACTGCCATGCTAATAGCACTAGACAACGAAGCCATTGGTATAGTTGCAGTTGCAGACACTCTTAAGGAGAACTCAAAGGAAGCCGTTGAGAAACTTCATGATCTCGGCATTGAAGTTGTTATGATGACTGGTGATAATGCAAGAACTGCATCTGCCATTGCACAGCAGGTCGGAATTGATCGCGTATTGTCCGAAGTCCTGCCGGAAGACAAAGCAGCCGAGGTTAAGAAACTTCAGGACGAAGGAAAGATCGTGGCAATGGTCGGGGACGGAATTAACGATGCACCTGCCCTTATGCAGTCGGATATCGGGATCGCAATGGGTGCAGGAACCGATGTTGCAATGGAGTCGGCACAGATCGTGCTTATCAAGAACGACATTCAGGATGTCGTTTCATCGATACGCCTGAGCAAACTCACCATGCGGAAGATCAAACAGAACCTGTTCTGGGCATTCGGTTACAACAGCATCGGCATACCGATCGCTGCCGGCATATTGTACCCATTCGTGCACAAGATATTGATTACACCCGCACTTGCAGCCGCGTTCATGGCAATGAGTTCGGTATCGGTAACTATGAACTCACTTTTCATGAAAAGGAGCAGGATAAAATGACATTGTTGGACAGGCAGAGGTGAAGTGATATGGAAGAAGTAGTCATGAAAGGTAAGGTTGGAAAGTACAGCCTTATCGCAAGCGTTATATCGTCTATTGTATTGTCAGTCGTATTTGTATTGCTGGCAATACTGAAGAAAAGTGGCATGGCGACACCGCTCTATACACAGGTTGATATAACAGCAGGTGCAGTCTTTGTATTCATATTGAGTATGATAGTCTCGGCATCTGTATGGCCGAATATTGTGGAAAAACGCTTGAAGAATAAGAGTTAAAATTAGAATACAGATCAATGAGGTAATATTATGGATTGTTGTAAACCTGAAGATGATTGTGAAAATGAAGAAAATCATAGTTGCGGCTGTGGCTGTAAAAGTGGTTGCGGACTGAAGATTTGGATAGTGTTAGGAATTATTGTCATTGTTGCAATTTGGTTATTCATATGATAATGATTTGAAAATAAAACGAATACAACCGCCGCAGGCGGCATACTACATCACTTACGAATCCGAGAATATCCTCGCTATGCTTGGATTAACTCGCATATATATTTGTGAAATATATACTATCAAAAATCGCTGAACAAATACGAAATATAAATTATTTACATGTCGATCGACCCTATCTGTAAAAAAATAGTACCGCCCACCACCCCATTTATCTCTGATTATGGCGGGAAAAAATATCATTTCTGCGGTCCCGAGTGTAAGAAAAAGTTCGATGAACTTGAAAAGAACGTGATCCGACTTAAGCGTAATCTGGAAGAGAAGGAACGTATATCGTTTGGGAAACTCAGGAAAGAGATCATCAAACCCGGTATTTGTACACTATGCGGTGCATGTGCATCTACCTGCGAGTTCATATCTATCGTTAATGATCAGCCGAAATTGATAGGACCGTGTACTTCTTGTGGTATCTGCTATAATCAATGTCCGAGAACCATTACCACTGAAGAAGGGTTGATCGGACGTTTACGTTTTGGTTACAGTGCAAAAACTGCGATCAGTGATCTCAAGGGACAGGACGGTGGAGTGGTAACTTCAATGCTTGCATATGCTCTTGAAGAGGGGTTGATCGACTGTGCGATCGTTACTGTAAAGTCTGAAGATGATCCATGGAGACCGATTCCGATCATTGCGAAAACGTATGACGATATTATCCAGTCTACCGGCAGTATCTATACTCACAGTATGACCATGGAAGCACTGATGAGTTCGATCCAGCAGGGTATGCGAAGCATTGCTTTTGTGGGTCCAAGTTGTAATATCGATGCAGTCCACAAGATGCAAAAAAGCCCTTATGGTTTTTTGCACATGTTCATGAGAGCAAATATCCTGAAGATGGGACTTTTTTGCATGGATACTTTTTCACATGACGGCATTAAAGAATTTGTTGAAAGAAAGGATATGAAACTTGAAGATATAGAGTTTATGAAGATACGCAAAGGGCAGTTCGAGTTTGAGACAAAATATGATATAAAAAGTTTTGCCCTCCATGAGTTTGATGCCTACCGCAGCAGTTCATGTAAATTCTGCACAGACCTGACAGCCGAAAATTCAGACCTTTCTTTTGGTGGTGTAGGTTCACCACAGGGCTGGACAACGGTACTTGCCCGTTCCGGCATTGGTTATGAGATATTCAACGAAGCAGTGGATAGTGGATATATCAAATCCAAAACTTTAGAGGAAAATGAGATGGAACGAGTGTTAAATCTCGCAAGGATGAAGAAGGTCCAGATGTATGCGCTGAATCGCAGAAAGAATGTTTAGATTCAGTGGGGATTCGTTGGGTTACATAGGCTTTGTGTCGAATTGTGCCCCAATTTTCTACACCGACTCCTTACTTATTACACAGGGTCTATTATTTTACACAAAATTGTGAATACCTAATATCAGTACTTATCTAATTTTTACATCAGTTGCATCTAATTCAGGCCATATCTATACCCCATAAATCGTGCAAACGTCGCCATATGATATTTAAGCATGTCCATTGGTAGATACAAATATGCAGAAATTTACTCATGATAATGCTAATAATTTCACAGATATGTCAAAAAACCATGTATTATTACGAGATAGATTATACCCTGAAAAAGCATCTAATTGGAGCTTGAAAGGTCATGCACTTTATGATCTTGAAAAATATGAGGAAGCAATTGAGGCTTTTGATAGGGCAATAGAATTAGACCCAAAGGATGCATTTAATTGGAATTTTAAAGGTAATGCACTTTATGATCTTGAAAAATATGAGGAAGCAATTAAGGCTTTTGATAAGGCAATTGAATTAGATCCAGAAGATGCAATTAATTGGAACTTAAAAGGTCATGCACTTTATGATCTTGAAAAATATGAGGATGCAATTAAGGCTTTTGATAAGGCAATTGAATTTGATCCAAAAAATGAAGGTTATTGGTTCTTTAAAGGTCATACACTTTATGATCTTGAAAAATATGAGGATGCAATTAAGGCTTTTGATAAGGCAAT
>JAMJFS010000016.1:27581-38832 GCA_023544565.1 Methanosarcinaceae archaeon | reverse complement strand
AAAGAAAATAACTGGGTTTATCAAGCATTCAAAGGAACTAAATGGCAAAAAATAAATCAAGATGTTAAAAAGAAATATCTGTTAAATGCTTATAGAGTATTACTTACAAGAGCAAGACAAGGATTTGTTATTTTTGTACCAAATGGAGATGAAGAAGACAAAACAAGACCTAATAAATTCTATGATGAAACATATGAATATTTAACTGAAAAAATAGGTATTAGAAAATTGGAATAGGGGGATTTTCTTTCACTTCTTTTTTATACAATAGCAATTCCCGACACAAAACCCATTTGTCCATATTTCTTAAATAGGTGTGTGGCAATAGTTAGGTCAATTCTTACAATCATATAATTACAAGTTAGACTAGAAACCCATAGATAAATTTAAATTCAGGTGACCAAAATGTATTCAGACAGAATTAATTCATTACCCCCTTATTTGTTCGCAACCATAGACGCAGCAAAAGCAAAAATGTTAGCAAAAGGTGTTGACGTGATCGACCTTGGTGTGGGCGACCCTGATCAGCCGACTCCTGCACATATCGTGGAATCCATGTGTGATGCTGTGCGTGATCCAAAGACACACAGGTATCCATCATACACAGGCATGATCTCATTCCGCGAGGCAGCAGCAAAATGGTGCAAAGAGACCAAAGGCATTGACATTGATGCTGCATCCGAAACACTGATCATGATCGGCTCAAAAGAAGGTGTTGCACACATTCCGCTTGCGTTCGTCAATCCGGGCGATGTTGTATTGATACCAGACCCGGGATATCCGGTCTACAAGATTGGAACACAATTCGCAGGCGGAATTCCTTACATCATGCCTCTTCTTGAAGAGAACAACTTCCTGCCTGACCTTGACGCTATACCAAAGGATATTCTGGTAAAAGCAAAACTCATGTTCCTCAACTATCCAAACAATCCAACAGGCGCAACGGCAGACCTAAAGTTCTTCGAAAAGGTAGTGGAATTTGCACGCGAGAATGATATTGTGGTAGTACATGACAATGCATATTGTGAAATGGTCTATGACGAATATCAGGCTCCAAGTTTCCTTGAAGTGGATGGCGCAATGGATGTAGGTTTTGAATTATACTCACTTTCAAAGACATACAACATGACAGGCTGGCGTATTGCTTTCGCTGTGGGTAACAAGGACATGATAAACGCTGTCGGTAAAGTGAAATCAAACATCGATTCAGGTGCATTCGATGCCATACAGAGAGCAGGTATCACTGCGCTCACATCATCACAGCAGTGTGTTGCCGACATGAACGACATATACACACAGCGGCGTGATGCTCTCCTTAAAGGATTAAAGTCAATTGGTATTGACGTCAAACCTCCAAAAGCCACATTCTACGTATGGGTTCATGTGCCAGAAGGATATGACTCGATGGGATTCTCAAAACTCCTGCTTGAAGAAGCAGGAATTGTCGCAACTCCTGGTGTCGGATTTGGAGATTACGGAGAAGGCTACATACGATTTGCACTTACACAATCTGTTGAGCGTATAAACGAGGCTGTTGGGCGAATGGAAAAATTGAAGATCTGATATAGGTCTTCAACATATTTTTTTAGAATATGCCACCTTTTTTTAAAATATATTCGGCCAGGGTGCCGATGCTCCATTAAATTAAAGTCTCCATTTATCTATCTTTGAAAACGTATCTGTTTAAGTAGTTTTGATGCCGAATCAAACAGCCACATGCGACGTATCCCACCAATATGAAGAAAATTTTCATTACATCACCTATAATATCATGTAGTTCAAATTAATGAGAACTAAGTGAACATTTTTTTGATTATTATGAGATCCGCCGCCTGCGGCGGAGTTGCTGCATTTTAGTTCAATTCGAACATTGTTTTAAAAGCAACAACCATCCACAACCATCTATATCTCGTACTCACCAAACCCACTTGAACAGATTATCTCCTTGTCACCCGTGATAATCAAACACTCCACACCATCAAGTTCTTCAATCATCTCGACCCCCTCATCTCCACCCAGCACGAAAACCGCTGTTGCAAGCGCATCAGCATCTATCGCAGTATCTGCGATAACTGTGGCACTTATAAGTTCCTGTGCCGAATATCCGGTTCTCGGGTCTGAAATATGGGATACTTTTGCAGCGTCGATGAAATAACGTTCATAGTTGCCGCTTGTCGCAACAGCCATATCGCTTATTGCCATGCGTGTAACTGCCTCTTCGTTCTTATCAGGATTCTGTAACCCGATGACCCATGGCGCGTTTTCTTCATTGAGACCAATGAACCGTCCATCCCCTCCTGCATTCACAAAACCATTTGTGATGCCATCGATTTTGAGGGATTCGATCGCCCTATCAACAGAATATCCTTTTGCGATCCCACCAAGTATGACGCTCATATTTGGTCGAAGTGATATGCTGCCCCCCTCTATTACTATACCTGAATAATCCACAAGTTGCAGTGTCTCATTGATCTCATCAGTGGTGGGGGGCATGTATGTGCCACCCGGACTATATTTGTCACTCCACAGGTCGAGAATGGGCTTTATCGTGACATCAAAAGCACCGTCACTGATTTCAGAATAGTATTTTGAACGTTCAAGCACGTAAACGAAGTCCGGATCTGCGTCATCCAGATAACCCTGGCGATTCAAAATGCTGAGTTGACTTTCATTCTTATATGAACTCATCAGTTCATCTACATGATATATCTCATTAAATGCCCTGTCAATAGATTCGAATGCATGTGTTTCATTGGTATCAAGGACATTTATGGTAACAATCGTACCCATGACGCTTCGTGTTTCGCTAAATGGCATTGTTAAAGCCGTTTCATCATTGTTTTGATCATTAAATACTGTTGCTGCGTATATTGACAAAAGAACGATTGCTAAAAAAGATAAAACAATTTTCGGATTCATGCGTAATGTAATGGAACTATACGATATTAAACTTAATTCGAAAGATATAAGTATAGATGTTAATGATTCTTGTCAAATATTGGTTTATATTCATTCAGGGATGAACTGCTGATCAATATAATACTACTAATCAGTGTGATATGATTATAGGATATTAATTATGAGGGTATTTATTAGGATATTTGTAAGGATGTATTAGTTATGAGTGATTCTATGAAAGGAACCAGTGGTTCAGCCGGGGATGATAAATCCCTAATTGTTGCCATCCATCAAATAATAGAGGAGAGTGGATGGAAGGGGATAGAAACGAATTTCGGTGTGAGTTCACATAATATGGTGTATATAAAACCGGATTCGCATCTTGATAAGATCGAAATCAAGGCAACTGTAAGAGGCAATTTCCTTGATGTGAACTTCTTAGGATCCACGCCAAAAAAAGGGCTTCTTGATAAAGTATTTGATCTTAATGTACAGGATGTTCCCAAATCATTCGATATCAGCAAATATGTTTCATCTGATATGAATATCCAGAATGAACAGAATTTAAGAAATATTGTCGGTGTAGTTCTAAAAGAATTAGAAAATGTCGCAACTGAAAGATGAGTATATTGCTTCTTTTAAACGAAATGACACCACTCAGGAGAATAAATAATGGCAAAACCAAACATTAGTTTGATCGCATTTGCTGTTGCATTCGTTGTTGTATTATCGCTTTTGAGCATTGCATCTATATTCAATGCCCCAGAGTTGCCACCGTCAGCGTTATCCAATAGCGAAATTGTATTGCTTGGACAAATAAAATTCATTATTACAGTTGTTGTTGCACTTGGAACGATCGGTCTTACTGGTCTGACGCTTGCAATGCACCTGCGTTTAACAGAAACATTGGCGAGGTAAAGCGATGTCACAAAAAATGATAGAACGTTTTTCACAGCCACAGATCGGTGCTCACGCAATAGCAGCACTCTCAATAATGACACTTTACCTGACCGGCATCCCTCTGCTGTTCCCGAACGAACTTGGATGGATCCCGGAACTTATCGGACTGACAAAATCAATGTTCATCCACCGCATTGCAGCAATCGGACTTATCGGTTCTGCGATATACTATCTTGTATACTTCGTATTACAACTGACATCAGGAAACTCAAATCCACTTAAAAATGTGCTTCCAGGTGTCCATGATGTAAAAGATGCGATTGCAGACATGATGTATGCCTTTGGCATGAAAAAGGAAAAGCCGGCATACCGCAAATACAACTGGCTTGAGAAAGTTGATATTTTCAGTGTAGCCATTTTTGATGCAGTTATCATGGGAATTACAGGTATTGTTTTGTGGACTCCCTGGATTTCGCTGTCCATAATGTCAAAATCCACAGTACTGGTCCTAAAAGAGATACATGGCGGTTTTGCAATACTAAGTCTTTGCGGAATTTTACTTCACTTCTATGTAGTGCACTTAACTCCATCACGATTCCCAATGGACAAAACGATGTTCACAGGAAAGATGGATGAACATGAGGTACTGCATGAGTACAAATTATGGCATGATGAGATTACACAAGGTGATACAAAATGAAGTTGAAACCAAATCTTAACATCATGACACTCAAGCCTCTTGGCATTGTGTTTGTTACAATATCCCTTCTGACATTCGTACTTATATATACAGGTATAATGAAACACGGGATAATCATCACCATCGGATTAAATGTTGCAATGCTTTTGGTATTGGTTCAGATAATTGCGATGATCATCGGTCTGAAAGGACCGCTATGTGATTTCTATCGTATGAGAATACACCCCCTGTACGATCCGGAAAGGAGTTTTAATAATGAATAAATTACAGGGACAAATAGCAGTGATCATCATAGTATTGATTGCAGGCATTTATTTAGGAAATCTAGGATATGGTGGTGACCAGGCAAGTGCTGCACACTTTTTGACCGAAGGTCACTGGGACGAAGGAACATGTGGCGGTTGTCACGCTGGCGTATACTATGAGGTAATGTCCTCATATCATGTACAGCGAGAGGGGGATTTTGAAACAAGTATGTATAGCGGTCTTTCTTATCTTACAAGATTTGAGATAAATCCCGGAAGTGAAAACAACTGGGCTGACATATATATGAACTATCATCCTGGCGCCGGTCCACTTGAGACTATCGACGGCAATGATGGAATTGCTCTTGATTGTAATATATGTCACGACCAGACCGGGGAATATGACTGGGAAGCACGTGGTAAAGCAATCTCACAGAGCAGGTTCGCAGAAGCAAATATTGATGCAATGGCATCAACACTGGCAAACTATCCGGTATCATTCGGTGTTTCAACTGATGATTCATGTGCAACCACATGTCATATAACAGATGTCTCAAAACGTGCTGTTGCATGGGCTGAGGATGATTACGAAAATTATGATGCACACGCAAACAATTCGGTATCTTGTGTAGATTGCCACATAACCGAAGCACACCAGATCGGCAGGGGCGACATCTCGGATTCTGCCGATAAGAGTTATGATAATACGATGAAGTCATGTGACGATTCGAGTTGCCATGGCGGCATTACTCACGACATGGTAATTGACGGAGCACATATTGGCATTGTTTCATGTGAAGCCTGTCACATACCTGTATTGACTGCAGACCTTAACGATCCTGTTGTGAAATCAGCCAACTGGAAGAACGGTGTAGTTGACCTCACATACAGGAAATCTGGAGAGTTTTCTTCAACACTTGCATGGTTCAACGGTTCAAAAGAAGGAGAACTTCCAAATGTGGGAGGAAAGAACGACACCGGCGCACAACTCAAACCATTCAACACTATCATGGTTACATGGTGGGATGAAGGCATTGATGCAAACGTTGTTACAGGCCCTGACAGTTACAATGTAGGAAACCCAATTCCACTTTTGGATGTGAAGAATGCGGATGCTGACAATGATGGCAATGTGACACTAGATGAGATACGTGAGTCGTATCCTTATGCAATGCTCAGGACTGTTGACCTGTACTTCTCTGTAAGCCACAACATTGCAGGTGGCGGGAGTGGTCTCGATGAAGCACTAGGCTGTGAGGATTGTCACGGATATGTTAAAGGTAAAGAGAACGTAACTGTTCTTGACTGGGCATCACTTGGATACGAGACCGATCCCGGACAAACTGATCCGCCAACAGACTTTGCGGCAGTAAACTTTACTGTAGTTCCATATTCAAGGCCAAGGCCAATCGAGATCGAGCAGGAACCGCAGTTGATGAATGACCTGAAGGATTTAACAGGGAGAGCAGTAATATGAATGATATTGCATTCCTTAAAGAACTCCCGGAGGATGTTGTAATACCTCTTCTCCAGCACAAAGGTGCTGTATGCGAACCTGTTGTATCGGTAGGCGATACAGTTCATGCCGGACAGAAGATCGGTGAAGCATCAGGCGCAGCATCTGCTCCGGTACATGCAAGTGTATCAGGAACCGTAGCAGCGATTGAAAAGTTGCCTCATCCGTTTGGAACAAAAGTTTTGAGTGTTTTAATAACACTTGATGAAAATCAGAAAAAGGCAGGATCAATTCCTGTGGCAGATCCGAACCCATCAGAGATCAGACAGATAATCAAAGATGCAGGTATTGTTGAGATACATGGTACACCAACATGTGATGTTATTGAGAACATCGATACCATCATCGTGAATGCTTCATACAGGTCAACATTGATCGCAGGATGTGTGGGCATCTGTTCTTATCCTTATGAAGTACATGATGGTTTGAAATACATGATGCAAGCAGCAGGTGCGAAACAGGCTGTAATAGCGGTCAATAAAGTGAACAAGGAAGCACTTGAAGCATTAGCAGGAATAGAACTTGAAGAAAATATCAAGGTCGTGCCTGTTAAAACGAAATATACACCAGGGATGGAAGATTTACTCGTCTATGACATAATGGGTACAACCAAACAGATAGGTGGGAAACCTGAAGATGCCGGAGTCGGTGTTTGCGGAGTCAATACGGCATATGAAGTATATGATGCCATAACGACAGGCAGACCATCGATGCATATCCCTGTATCAATATCCGGCGCGGTCGAAAAACCACAATCCTTGCTTGTTCCTATCGGTATGAGATTCAAGGATGTCATTGAAGCATGTGGTGGATATTCCGGTGATGTCGGAAAGGTTGTCATGAATGGTTTGACAATAGGCATTGCTCAATATACTGACGATGTACCTGTGGTCAAACAGACTGCCGGTATTATTGTAGTGGACAAAAAAGATGTATTGCTTGATGAAACATATCCGTGCATCCATTGTGCACGTTGTGTTGATGTTTGTCCTGTTGACCTGATCCCAAGCAGGATTGCAACGTACTCTGATCAGGGACGATACGAAGAATGTAGAGGGATGCATGTGATGAATTGTGTCGAATGCGGTGAATGTGCTGGTGCATGTCCATCAAAGATACACATACTGCAATTGATCTGGCGTGCAAAGGTCGCGATCGATCGGGCGTATGCTGATACTGCAGAGAAACAAACATCGAATCTGACACTTGGATGCTGCGGAGGTGCATAAAATGACATTTACAATTTCAGCGCCGCCACATTGGAAATCTAATGTAACGGTCAGTAAAATGATGTGGGGCAAAGTTCTTGCTCTTGTTCCGGTAAGTTTGATCGCAATATACTTCTTCGGGCTTTCAGCCCTTGGAATTATCATTGCAGGTATTCTGGGGGCAGTTGCAACTGAATTCATAATACAAAAAGCGTTCAACCAAAAGGTCACAATTGCTGATGGACATGCGGTTTTGATAGGATTTATGCTTGCATTGATCCTTCCAGCCAATGTTCCATTATGGCTTCCGGTGATAGGTTCATTGTTCGCAGTCGGTATAGGAAAACATGCGTTTGGTGGGATCGGTTCCTATGTGTTCAATCCGGTACTGGTCGCATGGGTGTTCCTGACACTTGCATGGACCCAGATTATGACCCCGGCAACATTGGCGCATCTTGGTCAATTATCTGATCTTATATTGGATAACGGTGCCGGATTCCTGATCGGAGTTTCTCCTATTGCGTTGATTGGCGGCGTTTATCTGATCGCTATCAAATACGTTGATTGGAGGGTACCGTTAAGTTATTTTGTGACAACTATCCTGTTGACACTGCTGATAAAAGAGGACCTTTCCTATGTCATAACAGGCGCATTTTTGTTCGGAGTATTATTCCTTGCAACAGATACGCCAACTTCTCCTGTCACTAGGAAAGGACGAATAATCTATGGTATAACATGTGGTGTATTAACAGTGCTTTACGGGTACTTTGCAAATTACACTTTTGCGACGTTCTATGGGCTCATACTTGCAAACGGTGTTGCACCGCTAATTGAAAATAATACACTGCCAAAGCCATTCGGGGGTGTTAAGAAATGAGCGATTCCAACAAAGAAATGATGATCATCATAGCAAAAATGGTGATAATTTCAGTGATTGCATCTGTCCTTTTGGGAGTCACATATGTCCCGACACAGAAGCAATTGAAGATCAATTATGAAGAAGCAAGGAAGGCTGCATTGGCAGAAATTATGCCTGAAGCCTTTAATTTTATGGAGGTGTATGGCGACAAGATCATCGATGAAGAAGGTAACCGCGAGATCTTGTATTATCGTGCCACGGACGCAGCAGGTAATATTGTAGGTTATGCATTCTTCAGGCAACAGGCCGGTTCGCAAAGTATCATCGAGGTCGCCGGAGGCGTGGATACAAAATTCACTACATTAACCGGAATAGAAATAATGGGTCACGGTGAAACACCGGGATTGGGTGCAAAGATCGTTGAACCTGTATTCAAAGACCAGTTCCGAAATGTTGCAATGGCAGATCTGATGTTGTCAAAAAAAGGCGGGGCAATCGACGCTATAACCGGTGCTACGATCTCATCACAGGCTGTTGTGGATGGATTGAATGCACAGATTGCTGATATTAAGAAGGCAGAGGGGTGATAATCATGAATGCATTGAGTGAATTTATACGTGGGATTACAAAAGATAACCCCATATTCGGACTTGTACTGGGTCTATGTCCGACCCTTGCAGTCACAACGTCAGTTGAGAATGGTATAGGTATGGCGGCAGGCACTGCATTTGTGCTGATCTGTTCGAATATGATCATATCATTGCTCAGGAAACAAATACCGGCATCAGTCAGACTTCCAATATTCATTATCATAATAGCGACATTCGTGTCGATAGTTGATATGCTAATGGAAGCATATACGCCACCGTTGTATGCGGCTTTAGGTGTTTTTATACCCTTGATCGTGGTCAACTGCATTATCATCGGACGTGCTGAAGCATATGCGAACAAGAACAATGTGTTCTATTCATTGATCGATGCACTTGGTGAATCCGCTGGGTTTTTGCTTGTTCTCATGTTGATCGGAGGTATCAGGGAAATACTTGGTACCGGTCAGATCGTAACATTTGGTTACCATGTTGTAAGCATACCAATAAACCCTGCAACATTCATGATAATGCCTCCAGGGGCATTTTTGACCATAGGTATCCTTATGGCAATTGTGAATTACCAAAAGGCAAGAAAACTTGCAAGGGGTGGTTAAAGTGGTGGAAGAAACATTATTTGCAATATTTATGAATGGAATATTCATAAAGAACTTCCTCCTTATTCAATTCCTTGGCCTATGCTCCTTTGTTGGTGTTACCAAGGATACTAAAAGTGCAGCAGGAATGTCAGGTGCAGTTATATTTGTAATGGCTATGGCGGCAACAGCATCATACTTGATGTACGCCTACATTCTTATTCCGCTAAAACTTGAATTTTTGGGGCTAATTTCCTTTATTGTAGTGATTGCGGCACTGGTACAGTTAGTGGAGTTCATTCTCCGCAAACATGTGACACCCCTGTATCGATCCTTAGGAATATACCTGCCTTTGATTACAACGAACTGTGCTGTGCTTGGTGTTGTACTTTTGAATGTGATGAAAGAGTATGACTTTAGTCAGAGTGTTGTTTTTGGTGTTGCAGCAGGCATTGGCTATACTATTGTTATGCTCATGATGTCTGGGATCAGGGAACGTTCAACTCTTGTAAATGTTCCATCTGCTGTGCAGGGGCTTCCGCATGCATTCTTAATTGCGACGATGTTGTCAATGGCATTTGTTAATTACTTCAGGGTGATCCCAGTATGAATCTAACAACTTTACTTATCTACTCAATGGGAACCCTTGGAGGTCTTGGACTTGCGGTCGGTGTCATGTTGATAGTAGCATTCAAAATGTTCAAAGTTGAGTCAAATCCCCTTGTCGAAGAGGTTGTTGAAGTCCTCCCTGGTGCAAACTGTGGTGCATGTGGATATGCGGGTTGTGCTGACTTTGCAGAACGCGTTGTCAATGAAAGTGCACCTATTGACGGTTGTCCCGTGGGTGGCTTTGAAACTGCAAAACAGATCGGCGGTATCCTGGGTCAGGATGTTTCCGAATCTGAAAAAGAATATCCGTATGTTCGCTGCAACGGCGGTGTGAACTGCGTGGACAGGTTCGATTATGTCGGTGTCGAGGACTGCAAGGCAGTTATGATGCTATCAGATGGCGAGAAATTATGTAATTTTGGTTGCATGGGCAGAGGCACATGTGTTCGAGCATGTCCTTTTGGAGCAATTGTTATTGCGGAAAACCGTCTTCCTGAAATAAATCCGAACCTTTGCAGAAGTTGTGGTTTGTGCATTGATGTGTGTCCTAATGAGATACTGATATTCGCAAAAGCAACTGAACAGGTGCACGTGCAATGCCGTTCACACGATAAGGGCAAAGCAGTAAAAGAAGCATGTACAATTGGGTGTATTGGCTGCAAGATATGTGAAAAAGCATGTCCTGAGGAAGCTATAAAAGTAACCAATTTCCTTGCGGAGATCGATCAAGAGAAATGTACGGCATGTGGTGTGTGTGTTGAAAAATGCCCACAGCACACAATTGAATTACGATAAGATTGTGATTTTCACAATCTTATATTCTTTTCTCTTTTAACTTCAACTTAACTTTAACTTGATTCTAATTGAACTGAAATGATCTATTCAAGTGTATCGAACAGATCGCTTATTTTTTCTAATTCCGCACTTGATCTGGCAAGAGTGGAATTTATTTTTAAGTATAGGAATATCATGCTCAAACCAATTACCAATGCCAAACCCAGTAGTATGTAATGTGTGCCGACAGTCATGTTTAACACGGTTGCACATTGTGCTTCACATGGAAGGATTGGAGGATTGCTGTATATTTGTGTGATCGGTGTCATTTTTTCTATTTATTACAATTGATCTAAATT
>JAMJFS010000016.1:0-27482 GCA_023544565.1 Methanosarcinaceae archaeon | reverse complement strand
TGTGATTTATTTATTACAATTGATCTAAATTGTGATTTATTTATTACAATTGATCTAAATTGTGATTTATTTATTACAATTGATCGAAATCGTTATTTATCCGAGTGATTCCAGCAGTTTTGCTACCTTTTCCAGTTTTTTATTGACCTCTTCCATGGTGGTCAACATCTTGTAGTTGAGGTATGTCAAACTCAAACCAATTATTGTCACCACTGCGATCAATGTGATGGATGCGGTTTGTGTGGTATAGTACGGCATGTTTTAGTTCTCCTTTGTATTATTATTCACAATATCCTTTATATGTTTCAATGTAACTTCGATATGAAAATCATTTGCGCTGTAGTATTTTTTGGTATACGGAGGTTCATCAAAATGCCTTATCTCTCCTTCAACCAACCCCACGTTTTCCAGTTTCTTTAGGTGAAGATACAAAAGCGGACGCGATATCCCGATCTTTTCCGCGAGTTCGGATACATATTGCTCACCGTCTGCCAGTTCCGCGAGTATTGCAAGACTGTGCTTGTTCCCAAGCGTATTCAACAATGCGGCGAGTTCGTCAGTATCCATGTTTTTCCTCACTGTATATTGGCTGGTTTATATATAAAACAAATCGATTGATAATAAAAAATCAGTAATGTTATTAAGTTTGTTGCATATCTAAAATCATCTTACTACTATATAGGTGATTTTTTGACAAGAGTTCTCGCAACAGGAACATTTGACTTATTGCATCCAGGACATGTCCTTTACCTGACCGAAGCACGGGCACTTGGAAATGATTTATACGTTATAGTAGCCCGGGATTCCATGATAAAACACAAGCCAAAACCGATAATCCAGGAAGAGCAGCGTCTTATTATGGTAAATTCACTAAAGGTCGTCGATAAAGCAATGCTTGGAAGCGAGACCGACATGTTCGAGCCGTTGAAGAAAATTAAACCTGATATTGTTGCAATCGGATATGACCAGACCTACGACACAGGGGAACTTGAAGCGAAGTTGAAGGAACATGGATTTGATGCAAAAGTTGTGCGTATCGGTAAATCAAAAAGTTGTGATCTTTGCAGTAGTGGCAGGATCATAAAAAAGGTTGTTGAGCGATATTCATAACGAGGGATCTGTTAATTATATTATTTTATTTACTTGCATCCGGCTCATCAGAACGCGCGCGTAGCATGTATCTATACCACGAAATACAAATTTGGGATTTGTTTAGTTATTTTTAACGCCAAAACAATCCGCCACAGGCGGCGCATTCCTTTATAAACAAAAAAATAAATCCTCACTGCCGCATTAATTCAGAATATGCAATCTTACACAAGACTGTCAGAAAATCCATATTAAGAGGGGCAGTGGTGTGGGAGTACGCCGCCTGCGATGGAATTGATGCTCCGATTTCTTCCGCCCCAACCAATCAAACCAGCGCGTTCTCTATCCTACTAAGTGCCTCTCGAATCCGGTCCTGCGAAGTTGCATAAGATATCCTGATGAAATTCTTGCCACTTGCACCAAAAGCAGAACCCGGCGTAACAGCAACATGTGCATCTGCAAGTAGTTTCTCGGTAACTTCGTCACCGTTTCCGTATTCGCTTACATCGGCAAATGCATAGAATGCACCTTCCGGCTTTTTGCACTTGATACCCAGTGAGTTCAAACCGTCTATCAGGATATTACGCCTGACCTTGAACTCTGCTACCATCTCTTTAACTGGTTCCTGTGGACCCGTGAGTGCTGCAACACCACCATATTGTACGAAAGTAGTTGCACTGCTTACAGAATGGGAATGGATCTTAAGTAGACCCTTCAGAATTTCAGGTATTGCAGTAACATAACCAAGGCGCCAGCCAGTCATTGCATACGCTTTTGAAAAACCGTTCACAGTGATCGTGCGCTCATGCATGCCGTCCATCGCGCCAATACTAATGTGTTTTGTGTCATAAACGATCTTTTCATAAATCTCGTCGGAAAGCACAAGCAGATCATGGTCGATAGCAATGTCCGCAATCTGTTTTAGTACATCCTTTCCAAACACACCGCCGGTAGGATTGGACGGGCTGTTCACAACGATCATACGTGTCTTGCTGGTGATACTCTCTGAAATGTCATAAGGAGCAAATCCATTGTCCGGATCAGTTGGCACCCATACACTATCCGCACCTGCGAATTTAATACATGGATCATATGACACCCATGCAGGATCGAAAAGTATTGCCTCATCGCCGTCACCAAGGACCGACATCATAATCTCAAATATTGCTTGCTTGGCACCCGGGGTGACAAGAACATCCGATCCCTTAACATCCAGTTTATTCTCAGTACGCAATTTCTCAGCAATGGCATTTCTAAGTTCAGGAATGCCGTTAGATGGTGCATAGTGAGTCTCTCCGCGATACATTGCATCTGCTGCAGCATCGCAAATGTGTTTCGGTGTATCAAAATCAGGTTCACCCAGACTGAAACTAATGACATCAACGCCATCCTGTTTCAGTTGGCTTGTAATATTTGCGATCTTTATCGTTGCCGATTCTTCCACACGCTCGAGTCTTGATGATGGCATGATGATCAACTTTTTCCGTTTTTCATTGTATGTATTTTCTTTAATGTTTAATATCAATCAGTTCAAAGACGCTGAACCATTTTAACGGCTGCTTCAACAGCACGTTTTGCATAATCCACACGCTGGTGTGCTTCCATCCTTGTCATGCCGGGTCCTGCAATTCCAAGTGTTACAGGTTTCTCATACTCAAGTGCGAGGTCCATGATCTTTCGTGAAGCCTGCTGCACAACGATCTCATCGTGTCTTGTTGCACCTTCGATCACTATACCAATTGTGACAACTGCATCGATATCATCCTGCTCACACAGTTTTTTGATCGCAAGAGGCATATCAAAAACACCCGGGACAAGGATCGTCTCCTTGACTTCTGCCCCTAAAAATTTAGCATGCTCGATCCCAAGAAGTTCCATCTGGTATGTCAGATCCCTGTTAAATTCAGCCACAACAAATCCTAAATTAATCACCATGTATTATCTCCATTATAGATTTATCAATTAAAATGCTCTTTATGTCTTATTTATATGAAAGTATTTTAAGATGATGTATGTAGCAATATTCTTAATTGCTAAAATTCACATCCGAACCGGACCAACATCCTCAAACCCCTGCCTTTGCCCTGTTCCTGCAAGTTTTATCAACTGCTCTGGTTTGAACAGAAGTTTGATCGTATTCAAAGCATGCTCGCGTGCCCGGCTTTCCATAAGAAATGCAAGTTCGCGCTCATCCTTTGCCTCGTCCTCGTGTACAAACACTTCGATGATATGCGTATTGGTCATAAGTTGTGCCTGGATCAATCCCATTGAGGCTTCATGCGCACAGACTTTGTCCTTTTCCTGTGCACCCGGCATACCAAGTGCTATTACGATATCGCATCCTTCTTCTTCAATGAGTTTTTTGGATGCGACCGGAAGGTCCTTTATACCTGGCACGGTAGTACGCCTGATATTGACAGATACATTCTGCTGTATCTCATCGATTGCCGCATGCCCCATATCAAAGCGTGCGAATGTCGTGTCCACAATTCCGATTGTTGGCATATTGTCACTAAACTAAATTTAATTTGTATTCATCTTGACTTTACACTTCAATACTTGCACTCACAGAAGTGTATCCATAACTTCAGTTGCTGCCTGGATCCCTGCACCATAATCAGATACTACCCCGCGCTTTTGAAGCACGGTCTCAAGTTCCGCAATTGTAATAAGTATATCACGTGCTGTTACGTTACCCATGCTTCCGATCCTGAATATCTTGCCACTAAGTCTGTCCTGTCCGCCTGCGATAACGATCCCGCGTTTAAGCATGTCGCTCTTAATGTCGTTTCCTGTCACACCTTCCGGTGCTTTCATTGCGGAAACGGTATTTGAATAACTGCTGTGTTCATTCAATGTTGGCAGCATATCGATCCCCATAGCAGCAGTTGCTGCACGGATCGCTTCCGCTCCTGTTCTGTGGCGTTTTATCCTTGCATCCATTCCCTCATCTTTTACAATATGGAGCGCATCCTGCAATGCAAAGAACAATGGGACTGCAGGTGTATATGGAGTCTGTGTGCTTTCCTTGTCAGCACTCTTCTTGTATGCTTTAAGGTCAAGATAATATGGCATCTGTTCAACATCATCCATTGCTGCGAACGCCCGTTCACTTACGGATAACATTGAAAGTCCTGGTGGTGCTGCGATACATTTCTGGGAACCCACAACTGCAATATCAACACCCCATTCATCGACTTTGACAACATCTCCGCCAATGGATGTCACACCGTCCATAATGAACAAAGCATCATATTTCTTTGCAAGTTTTCCAACCTCTTTTGCAGGATTCATGATACCTGCAGAGGTTTCGTTGTGAACCATTGTAATAGCCTTAGCACCTTCCGATAGTTTCTCCTCGACTATTCCAAGATCAATACCCTCGCCCCATTCAAATTCCAGTGGAACCACGTTTCCATATCGACCTGCAATGTCCTTGAATCTCTGTCCAAACTTCCCGTTCTCGATCGCAACAACGGTGTCATCTTTATTGATAGTACAACCAATAGCGGCTTCCATGGATGCACTTCCGGAACCACTTAATACAAAAATATCGTTCTTTGTATTGAAAACGTCTGCAAGGATCTCACGGCAGTCATCATACATTTCAGAAAATGCTGCACCCCTGTGATTTATCATCGGTTTAGCCATCGCCCGCAGTGTTCGGGACGCTACCGGAACGGGACCTGGCATCATTAATAATGTGTCTTCTAAATCCATATTTATTCACCCAAATTTTATGGTTGTCTTTATAATATAAGGTTATATTGAAATGATGTTACTATGACTTGTTACCTTTCATCTGAAATTCAATTCAGTTTGCACTCAGTAATGCAAATCTACTATATAATTGTAGTCAGATGATCGATCGAAGTTGCAGTTGTGCCTGCAGAAGATCAACTTCATGAATGACGTTTGTCGTGTAACAAACTGATCACATCATGTTTTGTCACGACACCGACAACCCTCCCCTTTTCCAGCACCAGTACGGCAGGATTTCTTTCAAGCATGTGTGATACCACACCGATGTCTGTTTTGGGGGTTACGGTAAGGAATGATTCTTCCATCATGTCCTCCACTTTCATAAGAGAGATTGCATTTGCTTTTTTATCCCCCATTGACCTTACGATCATGTCATCGGATATACTCCCGACCGGAACACCATTATCGATTACTGGGACTTGTGAAAATCCGTGTTCTTCCATAAGTCGCACCGCCTCATCGACTGAAATGTCAGATGTCGCATGGATCACAGGCGAATGCATGATGTCTTTCACTAATATATGTTCTTTCTCTGTAGATTCAAAAGCATCAAATATTTTGCGTAGTGTAGATAGTCTTGGGTCAACGTCACCCGATTCTATACGTGCGATCAAAGGCTGACTAACTCCTGCACGTTTTGCCAGTCCGC
Source organism: Methanosarcinaceae archaeon (assembly GCA_023544565.1). Taxonomy (GTDB): domain Archaea; phylum Halobacteriota; class Methanosarcinia; order Methanosarcinales; family Methanosarcinaceae; genus Methanovorans. The sequence continues at coordinate 21,982 of JAMJFS010000016.1, read as the reverse complement.
TCTGGGTAAGTCCGAGTTCAGTCCTTTTATCTTTTAAATCACTGGGCGTTGGAAGTTGCATATTATTACTGATAGTAATTATAATATATAATATAATTGGTTTTTTGGCAGAACGGCTATATATTTTGGTTTGTGGTTCCTGTATGTTTTAGTCAGATGACGTGACAGCAAATACACGCGAATGTTTTACCCTCACAATACGTCTATCCGTAAACAGGACTCTCGATCTCTTTTGATTGTTTTGTCCTGAGACTTCCCTTGATCGCTTCGTAAAATTTCATTGTATCCTCAGTCACGGAAGGTCCGGTCTCATTAACCGCGATCAAAAAGTGCTTGTGATAAACCCTTTCTGCTTCCATATCTTCGCGCAGTGCAAACCTGCCCGCTTTTTTGCAGACCGCTGCAATGTCTGCACCCGTATATTTATCGGTCAGATTGACAAGTGCATCAATATCCACATCATCGGCAATAACCATCTTCTTTGTGTGCACTTCAAATATCTTGCGGCGGGTCTTTGCATCCGGGATCGGCACAAGTATAAGTTCATCGAATCTGCCAGGGCGGATAAGTGCAGGATCAATAATATCCGGACGATTCGTAGCACCGATAACCACAACATCTATAAGTTCTTCAAGACCGTCTATTTCTGAGAGGAGTTGATTCACAATACGTTCAGTAACCTGTGGTTCTCCTGCAGCAGCGCCACGTATAGGTGCAAGCGCATCAAGTTCATCAAGGAAAATAATTGAAGGTGAGACCTGACGTGCACGCATAAAGACCTCTGCAATTCGCTTTTCAGATTCACCGTACCATTTGGACAGCAGATCGCTTCCTTTTGCGGTAATGAAATTTGCCCCGGATTCATTTGCTATTGCTTTTGCAAGCATTGTTTTGCCTGTTCCGGGCGGACCATAGAGAAGCGCGCCATTTGGTGCATCCACACCAATCCGCCTGAAAGATTCCGGATTTTTTAGTGGCCATTCAACAGCCTCTTTTAGAAGACACTTCACATCTTCAAGCCCGCCAATATCAGCCCATGTGACATTTGGTATTTCGATCATGATCTCACGCATAGCAGATGGACGCACATCCTTCATTGCATTGTTAAAATCATCTTTCATAACCTGTAATTTATCAAGTATCTCCTTTGGTATTTCCGGGACATCAAGATCGATCTCAGGCAAAATATTTCTGAGTGCACTCATGGCTGCCTCACGGCACAACGCTGCAATGTCAGCACCTACAAATCCATATGTGATCTGTGCCAGTTCCTTAAGGTCAGTATCATCCGACAGGGGCATACCTCGTGTATGTATCTGGAATATTTCAAGTCGTCCTTCTGTATCGGGAATTCTGAGTTCGATCTCACGGTCAAACCTGCCAGGGCGCCGCAGTGCCATATCCAGTGCTTCGGGACGGTTGGTCGCCCCTATGACGATCACATTCTTGCGCTCTTTCAGACCATCCATCATAGAGAGAAGTTGTGCAACCACCCTGCGCTCAACCTCTCCCGTAACTTCAGCCCTTTTAGGAGCGATAGAATCGATCTCATCAAGAAAAATAATTGAAGGTGCATTCTTCTCAGCCTCATCAAATATATCCCGTATGTGCTGTTCGGATTCACCATAATATTTGGACATGACCTCAGGACCATTTATCGAGATGAAATGTACATCAGACTCATTTGCAACCGCTCTTGCAAGCATGGTCTTACCCGTCCCAGACGGACCATGTAGCAGCACCCCCTTTGGTGCATCGATCCCAAGTCTGTCAAATAGTTCAGGATGCTTCAATGGAAGTTCGATGATCTCCCTCACCTTTGAGATGGCTGGCTTGATGCCTCCTAAATCTTCATACATTACGCTCGGGATTGCCTGTTCAGGCGGAAGTTCCGTGGCTTCTGGCAGTAGTTCAACTTCGGTCATATCCGTGATCTTGACAATTCCGGCAGGAGATGTTGAGACCACCTGCATCTTGATCTCTCCAAGCCCGAATGAAGGTCCAAAAAAGTCCTGAAAGAAATCTTCGAACATAAGTCCGGTGCCAAAACTTTCCTTTGGTTTGCGTACACTTGTCGTGGAAATGAAATCTCCTTTTGAGAATGTTCTGTTCATAAAAGCGGCTCTAAGTGATTCACCAGGTGCATATATTCGCATACCCCTGGTAACGGGGGCAAGCGTCACGTGTTTTGCTTCTTTACAATCAGCCTTCGTGACCTCAACATATTCCCCAATACCAGTCTTCGCATTTGAGCGTATAAGCCCATCCATCCGGACGATATCAAGACCCGCATCGGAAGGGTATGCACGTCCTAATATCGCAGATGTAGTACGTTCCCCTCTCAACTCTACGACATCAAACACTTTAAGCCCAAGTTGTTCCCTATAGGATTCATCGATTCGGACAATTCCTTTTCCAACATCCCTCTGGTCTGCTTCGGCAACCTTTAGTTTGATGGACATATCCTTTTGAGATTTATCAGTGACCACGAAACTTACCCCCGATTCATGCATTCAATTAGTTATACTGGTCAGTAAGACTAAATGTAACTCCCTTAAATATTAACATAGTCGGTTCAAAGTATAAGACTTGTGGTATGAATAAATGTCAGCCAAATCAATTTAATTGTACCACAAAAAAAGCCCTGCAACATAAGCGAGATACGAACACAGGATCACTGCACCCTCCCATCTATCAAACCGCTTTTTTGTGATCCCGAAGAGTATCAAAATGACCATAATGAATATCATTACCGGAAAATCATAACTGATCGATTGTGGTATTATGGGAAGTGGACGTATCTGGGAAGAAACTCCAAGAATGAGTGCAATGTCCATTGTATTCGCACCAAGTATGTTCCCGATCGAGAGGTCCTGGTGACCTTTGATAGTTGCCGATATCGCAGTTATAAGTTCAGGCAGGGATGTGCCCAGTGCAAGTAATGTCAGTCCAATTATCATTTCCGGTACCCCAAACATCTTTGCGATCGTAATTCCGGTATCGACCAGTATTCTGCTTCCAATCACGACACACAGTGCACCGAGTACAAAAAAAAGGATATCCTTTTTGAGACCTACCATATGTGATCTATCAGGTTTTAGATTCGGGTCATCTTTAAAGATAGCAGTCTGCAATCGGTAATTGTAGTACATGAATCCTGCGAAAATCAGGAACAACAGCACTCCGTCAAATCGTGATAGTATCCCGTCAAGTGTTGTTAATATCAATACCGCACCGGATAGTAGCATGAATGCGCCTTTACGCAGGAACGAGTCAAGATCGATCGGTATTGCTTTGATGATTATTATAGAACCAAGTATAAGCCCTATGTTACATATTGCAGAACCAACAGCATTACCGATCGTCATTTCAGTATGGTTCATGAAAGCCGCAGTTGCAGAGACTGCAAATTCAGGTGCAGTGGTTGCAAAACTGACAATTGTTGCACCAATAATTATCTTTGGTATGCCGCTTTTTTCAGAAATGGAAACGGCAGATTCTATAAACCAGTCAGCACCTTTTATAATCAGCAAAAGACTTACCGCAAGTAAAAGTGCAGTTGTGAGAAACATGATGTACCTAAATATGCTTATAGCATTTAAATCTTAAACTCTTACAGGATAGTGTGTCTGCAATTGTCCAATAATATTTAAATCATGTTGCATACGATTTTATACTTATACCAACAGTTATACATTACAATTTTATAAGTCTTAGACCATTGCAAATTCGTGGCACACATACACAAAAAGGGGATAAAAAGTGGATTCGATATATTTATTACAATTGGTTGTGGCTGTGCTGGTATTGGGACTCTTGGCACGGTCCCTAAGTCGCCATTTTAAGACTCCGGTCATTGTATTTTTATTAGCAGAAGGCGTGATTATAGGTCCTGAGATGCTAAACCTTTTGGACCCTTCTGTTTTTGGGGATGGTTTAACGGCAATAGTTTCATTATCGGTTGCCATAATAGTTTTTGATGGCGGGTTACACATTGATCTGCGACAAATAAGGACAATTCAAAAAAGTGTATTAAAACTCACGACAATTGGTGTTTTAATTACTTTTATTCTTGCTACGGTTATCACTCATATTTTCCTTGGGGTTGATCTGAAACTTGCTGCACTTTTCGGGGCACTGATCACAGCAACCGGTCCAACTGTGATCACGCCAATTGTTAGAAATCTGCGTGTAAATCATAAAGTGAGCAAGATATTGGAACTTGAAGGTGTGCTAAACGATGCTGCATGTGTAATATTGGCAGCAGTGGTGTTTGAGTGGATCGTATCACAGTTATCCGGAATGGAAGCGATTGGATTCATAGCATATCGTGTATTTATCGGTATTTTTATGGGGACAATAAGTGGTGTAGCATTGGATCGATTCCTCACAAAAGGTCCTGTGATTACCGAACAAACTGCACGACTGGTCACACTTACATTCGTTATTGCTACATTCGTTATTGCAGAGTCATTTGGGAATGAATCCGGGATACTAGCTGTTGCACTGTTTGGTATTATTATGGGCACATCTAAGACTCCATACCAACAAGCGATAAAGGATTTCAAGTCCGACCTTGTGTTTATGATGTTGTCCCTGATCTTCATATTTCTTGCAGCTATGTTGAAGTTCGATGATATTGTACAGATCGGTGCCGGTGGAGTTGCAGTCGTGATTTTGCTTATTGTTCTGATTAGACCAATTGCAGTATTTGCTTCTACAATTGGTGCGCGGATCAGTACGGGAGAGAAATTATTTATTTCGTTTGTTGACCCAAGGGGTGTAGTTCCGGCATCGGTTGCAATGTATTTTGCACTTAAACTCGATGTATTGGGAATTGGTGGCGGACAGATGCTTGTTGGGCTTGTATTCTTTACAGTAGTTATTACGGTAGTTATGACCGGTACCCTTTCAAAATATGTTGCAAATTTATTAGGAGTGATACCAATGGAGATTATTATAGTTGGAGGCGGCGAAGTCGGTCGCATATTGGCCGAGCGTTTTGAGAAGCGTGGTGAGAATGTTGTTGTTATTGACACATCCGAGGAGAATTGTCAGAAGTTGCTAAAAAAGGGAATTCGGGCTGTGCATGGCGATGCAGGGGATGTAAATGTATTAGAAAAGGCAGGAATCAAACATGCAAAGTATATAGTGACCACGACAGATCAGGATAATACAAATCTTCTTGTGTGCCAGATAGCAAAGAGCAAATATGGCTTCAAAGAAGAACAGCTGGTTGCAAGGGTGAACAATATTGACAATATGCATGCATTCTGGGATCTGGAGATCCGTTCAATGAGTCCGGCGATGACAACTGCGGTGGTTCTTGATAATATGGTAGGCAGACCTAACATGTTCTCGATGTGTGAAGTAGGAGACGAAGGCGAAATTCTGGAAGTTAAAGTCACAAATCCAAAGGTCGCAGGAAAAGCCATAAAAGATCTGTCACTTCCTGAAAAGAGTTTGTTGATGATGGTCCGAAGAGGCGATCAATCGATCATAGCGCACGGAAATCTGGTTTTGCAATTTGATGATATGGTAACTGTGATCGGGGAAGGAGATGCTGCAAAATTGGTTTCAGATATTCTCATGAAATGAGTGTGAATAAATTTTGGATTGCGAATATTCATTTAGCCTGTGAAAGTGAGGTTGAAAATAATATCAATCTATTTTACAAGAATCGAACCAACTGTTTCCATATAAAATTTGGGGGATCTTATGAATATTTTCTGCAGTCCCCTCGATTAAAAATGTTACCGAAATATTATTATTTTTTTTATCCACATCCAGATTTATGACATTATACCTTTTAATGTAAATAAATAATAATTGGTTTTTTATTTCTTGTACTTCTATAATCCTGTTTGTAATTACAACCAATCGTTTTTGATAAAAACCAATTCCCCTTTTTTCAAAAAGAGTATCGAATAAAATTACGATCCATGTTAAAATATAAATGCCAACGGCCATGGAATACTGACCAACGCCAATGCCGATTCCAAATATTGCAAAAAGCCATATGCTCGCCGCAGTAGTAAATCCAATTGTTTTATCATTCATTTTGATTAAAGCACCTGCTCCCAAAAAGCCTATACCGGTCACAATGGCGCCCAATAGTGGGAGAGGATTTTCAACGTATAAATTCGTTGCAATAATTGCAAGCCCGCAGGAACCAACTGATACAAAAATAAATGCCCCAAAACCTATAGGCTTATGTGACCTCTGTCTCTCAATGCCGAATACGAATGATAATACAAATGTAATAATTAATCTCAATGCAATTATTGATATATCCATTGTTGTATCATATATGATAAAGATCATAAATGTATTATTATCGTCTTACGCGACACAGTTTAAAAATTCAGCTACTTTTCCGGCTCTAATTAACATCCGTTTTAACTGATATTTAATCATCATCGATCATTTTCTAATATTGTCAGGCAAATGCACACCCAAATGCACACATCAAAACATAATAAAGTAAGTGTCTTTTATAGCCTATTTATTTCTGGAATTACCTGTCATGAGAGATATTTAATTTATTGGTGATGTAGAAATGTACCGTCTGCGATGGATTGTGCTAGTGTGGAAAACAACCAAATGAAAACAAAATGTCAAACAAGGCGCACATAGCCAACAGTCGGAGAATAGACATCTCCTGTCCGAAGTAACCCTTCGAGTATCTTATCAAACCTGTCAGCATCCACGTCATTGTCCAGTGCCTGCATTCTTAATATTTCAATTTCCAGCGCACCGTCTGCAGACCGCAGTAGGTCAAGTATTATCTTCTGCGCATTCTTTTTGGGTTTGATTATGGATGGGCGGTCATCCACAAATTCCATTTCCGGCACACTTCCAAATTCAACACTCTGGCCATGGATCTGTGCCTGCAATTGTGTACGGGCTGATATTGCTTTTTTAAGAATGTTTGAAGAATAGAATAACCTGAGTTTCTTTATTTTGAGGGCAGCACTGCAATTCTGGCATTTTGTTATCACGGTCCCGTACTCGATTATCTGGGCATGGGCTCTGCATTTTGGACAGGCGATGACTGCATATTTTTGAATCATCATCGTTTAATTCCATAGCCGAGTATGTATAAATAATAAACTATTAAACAATGGAACTCTGATCTTAAACTCGGAATTAAGAGAATATGGGATGCAATAAAACTTTATGATACGAAATGTTAGTAGATCTGATCTATCCAAAATAATTGATATTGAAAACCAATCATTTAGTACCCCATGGCCACGGTTTATGTTCAGGTCACATCTGGGAAATCCAGGGTTTGTACTATATGAACAGGATGATGCCGTAAAAGGCTATGTTATCGTGGATATAATAGATTCCAGATTGCATCTTATGAGCATCGCGGTGCATCCAAAATACCAAAGATGTGGAATAGGTACTAATCTTATTGATTGGTGTATCGAATTTGGAAAAATACATGGTGCAAGTATGTTAACTCTTGAGGTGAGGGAAAAGAACCGCAGTGTACAGATGTTCTACCTCAAAAATGGGTTTGATGTACAGGGAATAATGCCTGGATATTACATAGACGACAACGCGGTTGCGATGTATAAAGAAATTTGAGTTACAGTACTCTATTGCTACTTCCCAAACCTGCGCTGTCTTTTCTGGAAATCGCGTATTATCCGTAAAATATCGATCTTCCTGACGTTACTCCAGTTGACATCTGTGAAATACAATTCAGAATACACGGATTGCCAGATCAGGAAATCGGACAAGTGTTTCCCGCCTGCACGAATGACAATGTCGGGTTCGTGCCTGATCATCAGATGAGATTCTATTACACTCTCATCGATGGCATCCGGTGCGATCTTGCCGGATTTGACATCCAGCAACAATGATCTTACTGCTTTTGTTATCTCATCCCTGCCGCGAAATCCTACAAACAGATAGACCAGTGGGGATGAACCTTCGTGTTTATCTTTTAGGTTCCCGTGTTCACCATATATCTCAAATCCGATATCATTCGGGAGTTTTGAAAACACGGTTTGCAATTGATCGATCAGGTTCATGACCATTTCATTTTTCATATTCGGTTCGACATCAAGTATATCAATATGGATGCTGATAATGTTTATTTCAAGTTTTTTACACCATGCTATAAATGATCTCAATTTCGATATGCCATCAGGATTCAGCAGGTCGCTTTCTGCAAGTACCAGTGTTACATGTTTCGGAATACCGGTTGGTACTTTTGCGATCTGTGCTGATAAGTATCTCTCATAAAGTGTATTGATAATATTCATACTGACTTTTAATCTGAAAATAGTCTACTTTGCAGTTGAGACGATCTTGATAACATCACCATTATTTAGTTCGTGCTTTTCACCAAGGCGCATTTTTGTCCTGCCATCCACAGCATACAAGTATCTGTCGCCAATATCCGAATGCACCATGTATGCAAGATCATGTGCGTTTGATCCTTTTTTCATGAGGAATGCATCCGGCAACATATTGTCGTTCTTATCGATCCATTTTCCTTCGTCTTCAACAGGATACACTACGATAAGGTTTAAAAGTTCGAACACTGCTTTATTAATGCATTTTTGTATTCCGCTGCCATCGTTGTTCTTGATCAGTGCGCGCACATTTTCAAGACCTGTCTTCTGTGCATCTGACAGTTTATCTGAGGCGATCGTGAAATCCAAATCTCCAGGCATGTATGTTATTGCGCCGCCTTTCGCTGCTGACCTTAGTGCCAATTCTGCTGCTGCACTTGTTGGCACCACCATCATGTCAAGACCTGTGAGATTCTCAATGTTCTCTTTTGATGCAAGATCAGCCTTGTTCGCAGCAATGATCATTGGTTTACTGATCGCACGAATTGCATCGCAAAGCATGACAAGATCGTCATCGGTCCATTTCACATGGTCTGTCAACATATTGCAGTTCCTCTGTGCAGTGTGAACCTGTTCACTGTTTACGCCTGCGCCCAAAAGTTGGTCTGCTATCGCATGCTCAATATTAAGTCCTTCTGCCTGTATCTTCCGAGATAGTTTTGTCCAATTACGGTTCAATATCCCGACCATCCACATTGTGAGTTCATGATTCAAAAAATCAACATCTTCGAGTGGATCATGGCTTCCGATATCAACGGGATTGCCTTCAATATCCGTGCCACCTGATGCATCGATGACATGGATTATCGCCTGTGCCTGTCGCAGTTCATCGAGAAACGTGTTTCCAAGTCCGCGTCCCATGTGAGCATCAGGTACAAGCCCTGCTACATCGATCATCTCAATTGGTACAAAACGAATTCCATCTTTGCAATTGCCACATCTTTTGTCCGTTTCTATGCACGGGCAATCGACGCGTATGTATGCCACACCGCGGTTGGCATTTATTGTCGTGAATGGGTAGTTTGCGATCTCCACGTCCGCCAGAGTAGCGGCTTTAAAAAATGTGGATTTTCCTGAATTTGGTTTGCCTGCAAGGCCTATGGTCATTGACATGATCTAGTAAATATCGTAGATGCATTTAATGTTTGTTGATTTGTGATCGAAAGTAAAAGAAAAAATGACAATAAAAATGCAGATAACTACACTCCACACACATGAATAGCATATTTTATATCGCATCAATGAGAATTCTACCTGTCATGGAAAACCGATTCGAGAAAGTACGAAAAATATTGATCGTCATTCTTTTGTTGAATCTTTTTGTTGCCATATCCAAGATAGCCTACGGCATAATCTCAAATACACTCAGCATGCAGGCTGATGGATATCATTCCCTTTTTGACGGTGTATCAAACATAATCGGTATAATCGGCATTCAGATCGCATCCAGACCACCTGATAAGAACCATCCGTACGGACATCGCAAATATGAAACAATGGCATCGATTGCCATTGCAATGCTCCTTTTATTTGTGGGAGTTGAAATACTGCACAGTTCTATTGACAGGTTCATGACAGGCGCACAACCACAAATCACTTCAATGAGTTTTATTGTGATGGTCACTACGATCATGATCAATCTTTTTGTTACGATCTATGAGCATCGAAAAGGAGGGCAATTGAACAGTGAGATACTGATCGCCGATTCAATGCACACAAGAAGCGACATATATGTGTCATTTTCTGTGATACTGGGTTTGATCGCTGTTGAAATGGGATACCCCATCGTTGACCCATTTATTGCGCTCATAATTGCAATCGTCATTGTACGCGCAGGCATCTTGATCATACGACAGAGTTCCCATACATTATGCGACGTTTCCCGAATTGACGATGAAGCCATCTGCTGTATCGTTGAGGCAATGGAAGGTGTGGAAGAATGCCACAATATACGGACACGCGGCGGTGCGGATGATATTCATATTGACCTGCACGTAAAGGTTCGTCCGGACATGCATACGGATAAAGCACATGCGCTTGCACATGATGTTGAAAAACGATTGAAGGAGATTTTTGTTGGTGTGAGTGATGTTGTCGTACATATCGAGCCTGCAACAAATACATAATGTTTAAATTTGTGTAAAGTAAGAAAAAATCAAATAGCTTCACGGAGATGTATATAATCATGCCAGGAAATACATTTGGTCATTCATTTAGGATAACAACATGGGGAGAGTCACACGGACGCGCAGTAGGCGTTACCGTTGACGGAGTCCCTGCAGGATTATTGCTTTGTGAAGAGGACGTACAAAAGGATCTTGACAGGCGCAAACCCGGACAGAGCGAGGTTTCCACACCGCGCACAGAAGCCGACCGCGTGAAGATACTATCAGGACTTTTCGAAGGCAAGACCACGGGCACTCCAATCTCGATGCTTGTGTGGAACAAAGATGCCAATCCCGGATCATACGATAATATCAAAGACACTCCGCGCCCGGGACATGCTGATTATCTATACATTGCCAAATATGGCATTCGCGATCACCGCGGTGGCGGACGCTCATCCGCACGCGAGACCATTGGACGCGTGGCTGCCGGTGCAATTGCAAAAAAACTCCTGGCCGAATTCGGAATCGAGGTTGCAGCTCATGTGATAGAACTTGGCGGCATCCGTGCAGAACCTGTTTCATTTGATGATATACTAAATAACGTTGAAAAAACTCCATTGCGATGTGCCGACCTTGACGCTGCAAAAAAAATGCTTGATGCAGTAACGCTTGTGCGTGCGGAAGGTGACAGTGTAGGAGGTGTTGTAGAGATCATAGCCAACGGCGTGCCTGCGGGAATCGGAGAGCCTGTTTTTGATAAACTTGATGCCGACATTGCAAAGGCTATCATGAGCATCGGGGCTGTCAAGGGTGTTGAGATAGGTGCGGGTTTTGAATGCGCAAAAATGCGTGGCATTAAGATGAACGACCCATTCATAATTGAAGACGGGAAAATTGTAACAGAATCGAACAATGCCGGCGGGATAATTGGAGGCATTTCTTCTGGAATGCCAATAGTCTGTCGCGCTGCTATCAAGCCCACTCCATCCATATCTAAAATTCAGCGTACTGTTGATATGACAACTATGACCGAGACAGAGATCGTGATAGAGGGACGACATGACCCTACAATACCGCCACGGATGGTTCCGGTCGCTGAAGCTATGGTTGCGATTGTCATTGTAGATCACATGATCCGAAGCAGCAGGATAAATGCAAATTCGTTGTAAAACCGTGACAATATAGGTGCTTATAGTTTGCTGTTACGGTACATCTACCATGAAAAATATATTTATTTTTAACATTTATGTATAAAGTAAACACTCACTTTATCCACATCTGACCTTAATGCGCCAAGATAACAAATAAATACTTACCACACTTAACAGAACTATTAAACAAGTGGAGCGGATGCAATAATTCAAGCACTTGCTTGGCATAAGGTGAAGTTATGAATGTAAAAGATGTGATGAATTTAAATGTTATTTTCTGCAGACCGGATGATGAGATTAGCAATGCTACGAAACTTCTAAAGGAGCACGACATAAGCGGACTCCCTGTGGTTGAAGATGGTAAGGTTGTCGGGATCGTGACAGAAGCAGATGTTTTGAAATTGCTCGAAGTGCCCGATCATGGGGGATTATGGTTGCCTAGCCCGTTCGAGGTAATAGAGATCCCAATTCGGGAACTGATAAACTGGGAAGAAACAAAACGCATGCTTACCGACATCGGATCAAGACCGATAAGAGATATCATGGAATCTGAGGTATACACGATATCTGCCGGCAGTTCGATCGAAACAGCTTCGTCAATGATGATTAAACATAAAGTGAACAGGCTTCCTGTATTGGATGATGAGAAACTTGTTGGCATCATCACACGCGGCGATATAATTCGCGGACTTGCGGAAATATAGTTTCAATATTTTAATTTAAAATTATAATTTGATTTATAATTAGTAGGAAATAGGTGACTTTTATGAAACAGATCGATGGTGGGGTATGTGCTGTCAAAGGTGTTCGCGCCGGCGGTATCAAACCCGGTAAGATGGGACTTACTGTAATTGTAGCTGAAGGCAATGCAGCAGGAGTATTCACACGTAACAAGGTCATTGCAGCACCTCTAATTGTCACCAGGGAGAATCTGTCAAATAACGGCAAGCTTGCAGCTATCATTGCCAATAGTGGAAACGCAAATGCATTCACAGGTAAACAGGGAATTGCAGATGCCAGGGAAATGGCACATATCCTTGCCAAACAACTGGATGTACCCGAAGAATTGATTGCTGTAGCGTCTACAGGAGTAATAGGACGAAAACTCAATGTGGAGTGGATACGAGGACATGTCGGAGAGGTTGTAGGATCACTTGACAGTAAACCGGATAATAGCAACGCAGCAGCACGTGCGATCATGACCACTGATCTAGTAAAAAAAGAAACGGCTGTTGAACTTGAAAGCGGCGTGCGGATCGGCGGGATTGCAAAAGGATCAGGTATGATCGAGCCGAATATGGGCACAATGCTATCATTTATCTACACAGATGCATCGCTTCCTACCGATATGCTTGAGAGGTGCCTTAAAAAGTCGGTGGATAAAAGTTTCAACATGATCGTGGTCGATGGGGACACCAGTACCAATGATATGGCACTTCTGACAGCAACAGGTGCGTCATTAGTTGAGCCGCAGATCGAGGAATTCCAGATGGGACTTGACCATATAATGACCGATCTGGCAAAAATGATCGCACACGATGGTGAAGGTGCCACAAAATTGATCGAAGCGCAGGTCAGGGGCGCAAAAACAGAGAACGATGCGAGGATTGCAGCAAAAGCGATCATTCGCTCACCGCTTGTAAAAACCGCGGTGTTTGGAAAAGATCCGAACTGGGGGCGAGTGATTGCAGCAGTCGGTTACTCTGGTGCAGATATCGACCAGGACAAAATATCACTTTCATTTGCAAGTGGTGATGATGTTGTACATTTTGTAGAACATGGGAATATTGTAAATTCATCAACTGATGTTCTAAGTTCACTTAAAAATATCATGGCGCAGAATGAAATTTTCATCATGGTCGATATTGGACTTGGTGAACAAAGCGCAATCGCATGGGGCTGTGATCTTACGTATGATTATGTTAGGATCAATGCAGATTACACAACATAGAATCACAATATAACATTAATATAGCCTAACATCATTGTATAAATGAATAACAGGGGTTAAGGCAAGGGTAAATCTATGCATCTTGAACAATGGGAAAAGCATTACTATGAAGCGTTTTCTGACATAAAGGAGTCACTGGACAACGTAAGGGGTATGTTCGTTGCCTATAACAGCAATATTGATGCAATAAAACACATAAGCGAAAAAGATATTTCTAAACTTTTAACACTTATTGACCTTGGTGAGATTCAGGAAAAAATAGTGAATTATCCACGTGAGATCGCATCACCTGCCGATTTTCTATCACGTTTGATCATAGCAATGCGTGATGGTAAAGCTGGGGAAGTCCCGACATATACTAACGATATTCATGAATGGCTTACAGATAATCTTGTTTTTGATGATGCCCGCATGGGTGGTCAGGCAGGGATAATCTCCAATCTTCTTGCACATCTTGGTATCAAAAAAGTGATCAGTTATGTACCATGGCTTTCCAGAGAACAGGCCGAATATTTTGCAGACCTTCCAAATCTACTTCACCCTGTCTTCGAAGATGGAGTACTGATACTCAAAAACCCGCGCCAGGCATACAATCCTGAGTTCAAGCCAAGAGTTAACTGGATAATCGAGTTCTCAAAGGGGATGAAGGTCAAGTACGGAGGAGAGCATTTTATCGTTCCAAGGGACAACCGCTTGATAATTTCATCACGTCCGCCATGGATTCGCATTGACATGAGCAGGGAATTGTATGACCAGATCCCAAAACTCGAAGAGGATGTTGACGGCGCAATACTTGCAGGATACCAGATGATCAAGGAGGAATACGAGGACGGCACAACGTATCGTGAATATGTCGAGCGGGCTGTCAATGTCATCGAACGCCTGAAGGAAGGGAATCCAGATATACGCATACATGTGGAATTAACATCTATCCAGAACAAGACAATTCGAAAAACGCTGCTTAAGAACATTGTTCGTCAGCATGTTCACTCGCTCGGGCTTGATACTGTCGAGGTCGCAAATGCATTGAATGTCCTAGGGCATGAAGAACTTGCATATTCTGTTATCAATAAAGGCGAGAAGGGCATTGTAGCACTCTACGAAGGCGCAGTGCGTCTGCTCCATGATCTTGAACTTGAACGGGTGCATGTGCATTCACTTGGATTCTTTATCTGTGTGGTATCAAAAGACCATCCACTCGATGTGATAAAACACAGAACTGCATTGCTATTTGGATCAATACTTGCAGCCGCACAGGCATCGCGCGGTTCTATTGAACATCTGGATGACGCCGCATTTGGACTTGATGTTCCGGTTTCGGAGAATGGATACAGGGAATTGGAAATTCTCGGAAAATACATGGTCAGAAGGGAGATCTGCTCAATGGACGAATTTGTGGATGGATGTATCTGTACTCCCACACATAATGTAATTGTTATTCCATCTAAAGTCGTAAAAGATCCGGTTGCGACAGTCGGGATCGGGGATGCTATATCAGCAGGCGCTTTTGTGGCTATGCTTGCTAAGATGAGATCGTAAAAATGATAAAAGAAATGTCAAGGAGCATGTTTTCATGAAAATACTCTGCGGATACAATGTCAATATCGATTCGGTATACAGTATCAGTGGGACGGAAGTATCAAACCTTTTAAGTTCACAGGACATAAGCGAAATTACTGCAAAGATCAAATCTCCACCGAATGTTGTAAATTCTATTTCTGATTTTGTTACTGGACTTGTGCTATGCATGCAAAGTGGGACCGGGGCTGAATGGCTAATACACGAAAAGTCTGTTTTTGATATTTTGAAGAACCTTTTTTTTGATAGATCGATTATAAGAATGGGTGGAAATGCCGGAATTATGGCAAATGTCATGTCAGAAATGGGAGCCGATCTGGTCGTTCCTAATGTTGTGATGCCTTCTATGACACAAGTGTCTCTGTTTTCAAAGAAATCAATAATGCTGCCACATTCTGAAAAAACAATATCTGAATGTACTGATGAGTTGGTGCATTTTGTTTTTGATTTCAAGAAGGGAGAAACATTCTTGCTTGATGGCACTACAGTTACAGTACCAAGGGAAAACCGTTTCATAGCAACGTATGATAGCGCAAATATCGAGCTTGCTGTAAACCCTGATTTTGAGGCTTATGCTCTTAACCACATAAGTGAGATTGATGGCGTATTATTATCAGGATTCCACATGCTTGTGGATACGTATCCTGATGGCTCAACGTATGTTGAAAAACTTAACCGGGCTGTTGAGCAGATAAAAAGTTGGAGAAGATTGAACAGCAGTTTGAAGATACATGCTGAATTAGGGCATTTTTTGAATCGGGATATTGCCTATTCTGTGTTTTCACAATTGGCACAACATGTTGATTGTATCGGCATGAATGAGGATGAACTTACAATGCTTTATAAAGTACATGATGTGTCTGCAAACAACATTTTGCAAATGCATGCATGTTCAATAATAGATGCCACAATCCTATGTGCGTTAGAGTTTGGGGTCAAAAGGATGAAAATACATACACGGGAGTTTGTGCTCAGTGTTTGTGCAGCAAATCTCGCAGATCCTTCTCTGGAACTGGAAGCAATGGGATTTGGTGTCAAATGTGCTGCTACATTTGCCGCGACCGGAAAACTGAATAGTCGAAAATTCGTTGAAGAAGAAGCATCTACTCTGGATGAAAGCGTTTTTGGAAAAGGGCAGGTACATGAAACGCTGGAATACATCGGTAAAAAATCCGACAGTGGGATGGTGAGTGAATACATGGAATACGTGATTTGCATCTTACCGACAATCCTTTGCGATAATCCTATCGCAACAGTTGGGCTTGGTGACACATTCTCGTCCGCTACATTTTTAAGAGAACTCGAACTGCATAAGATGCATGTATAGTTTTTCGGATGTCGATCTAAATCTTGACCACACGCTTGATTGCGGACAGGTTTTCAGGTGGGAACTTGAGGGTGGCTGGTGGGTTGGTGTGGTCAATGGGAATGTTATTCGCGCGAGGCACGACATTGAAAGTAGCACCGTTCTTGTAGATTCGTCTCTGCCGCGTGAGTTCATTGCTTCATATTTCAGGCTGGAGGATAATCTTCCATTGGTATTGGACAGTATTGATAAAGACCGTTATATCAGGGAGGCAATACGGAAATATCGCGGGCTTCGCCTGATCCGGCAGGATCCGTGGGAGTGTATGATCTCATATATGCTTGCAACTGCATCGAGCATACCAACGATCAAGATGAGGATATCATTGCTGAGCCGGATGTTCGGTGAAAAGATCGGCGAGGGTTTTTACAGTTTTCCTGATGCTACTTCACTTGCAAATGCTTGTGAGTCAGATATCTGTGAGTGTAAACTTGGATTTCGCACCGTAAGGATACAGAGGGCTGCACAACGGGTGGCTGATGGGGAGTTTTGTTTTGAGAAGTTATTTGAGATGGATTACCACGATGCAAGAGTGCGGTTGATGGAGATCGAGGGAATTGGTGAGAAAGTTGCGGATTGCATTCTTTTGTTCTCGATCGATAAGATGGAGTCTTTTCCTGTTGATACGCATGTCAGGCAGGTTGTAGAAAAGTATTATTCCGGTGATGAATATTTTGGTGTTGGTGGCAATGTTAGTGTTGGTGGTAGTGTTAGTGTTGGTGGTAGTGTTAGTGTTGGTAGTGGTGTTAATTCTAAACTTAACAATCACAAGATGGGTGAGTGGGGGCGCAGGTATTTTGGAGAATATTGTGGTTATGCACAGGAGTATTTGTATTATTGCTGGAGAATGCGAGGATGATCAGCCGTTTTGTGCTCGTTTTCTTTTCACTCAAAAACAGCGTGCGCATTAATGTGATTAGTGTTTGTGTTAAAACCCGGGGGTTGCAGAAAATACGCAAAACGACAGATATCTCATAATTGCTTTCAAAACATTATTAAACGAGAATCGTGTCTTTATGACTACGATAATAATATTAGATATAACAGGACGAAACAAAAAATGGTAATGGATAAACTCGGGAGCTCTTTACAGGACGCTCTAAAAAAACTTGTTGGCGCCGGACGTATCGATGAGCGGACAGTGACTGAAGTAGTGAAGGATATCCAAAGAGCACTGCTCCAATCGGATGTGAATGTTAAACTGGTCATGGAAATGTCCAGGCACATCAAAGAGCGGGCAATGAAGGAAGATGTGCCCAAAGGTATGAATCCAAGGGAACATGTCATCAGGATCGTTCATCAGGAACTTATCAATATTCTCGGAAAAAGCACTGATATCCAATTAAAACCCCAGACCATTATGATGATCGGTTTGCAGGGTAGCGGAAAGACCACAACGAGTGCAAAACTCGCACGTTATTTCCAGAAGAAAGGTCTCAAACCTGCTGTGGTCTGTGCAGATACATTCCGCCCGGGTGCGTACCAGCAATTACAGACGCTTTGTAAAGGACTCAATGTTCCGTTCTATGGTGAGGAAGGCAATCCCGATGCTGTTGGAATTGTGGAACGGGGACTCAAAGAGATTGGGAAAAATGATGTGCTTATCGTGGATACGGCTGGTCGCCACTCTCTAGAAACAGACCTTATCGATGAGATGGAACAAATTCACGCTATTGCAAGACCAGACTATAAATTTTTGGTGCTTGATGGTGCTATCGGGCAGCAGGCAAGTGAACAGGCGCGTGCGTTCAATGATTCTATCGGCATAACCGGAGTTATCATTACAAAACTTGATGGTACCGCAAAGGGTGGCGGTGCACTTTCTGCAGTGTCTGAAACAAATTCATCTATCGCTTTTATCGGAATAGGGGAAACCCCCAACGACCTTGAGAGATTCGACTCTGAAAGGTTTATTTCACGCCTGCTTGGCATGGGTGACCTCAAAAGTCTTCTTGAAAAAGCTGAAGAAGCACTATCAGAAGATGATATGGATATGGAATCCCTGATGCGCGGGAAATTCACACTCAAGGACATGTACAAGCAACTTGAAGCCGTTAATAAACTCGGACCAATGAAGCAAGTGATGAACATGCTGCCACTTGGTGGAATGGGAATGAAAGTGTCTGATGATGCATACAAGGTAACAGAGGATAAACTTGGCAATTACCGTATAGTAATGGATTCCATGACAGAAGAGGAATTGTTAAACCCCCGTGTTATTGGCAGTGCGAGGATCAAGCGGATAGCAAGAGGGGCAGGCAAGGGTCCTGAAGTTGTGCGTGAACTTTTGAAGTATCACAAGATGATGCAGACCGCTATGAAAGGATTTAGGGGCGGTAAGTTCAATATGAACAAAATGATGAAAAAGATGGGGATGTAATCAAACATACCATCTTTTCGATTTATCAATTATGTTTATACATCATGACTTCATAATCATTGATGGGTGAGAATATGGCTTTGTTAAAAGATGATGATCGGAAACAGATCAAAGAGATTTTTGAACAACTTCAAAATGACGTTACACTTTCTTTTTTTACGCAAGAATTCGAATGTAATTTTTGTAAACACACTCGCGAACTTGTTGAAGAACTGGAACTTCTTTCAGATAAGATCAATATTGCGATATATGATTTTGTGAAGGATGCGGATAAGGTTGCAGAGTTCAATATCGAGCACATCCCTGCAATTGCAGTATCCGGCAAGACTGATTATAAGATACGATTTTACGGTGTCCCTGGAGGATACGAGTTTTCCAGCCTCATGAATGCCATTATCAATGCATCCATGAATCTGACAGCCCTGGAATATTCGACAAAGGAAAAGTTAACTTGCATTGATAAACCTGTGAAGATCCAGGTCTTTGTAACACCGACCTGCCCTCATTGTTCAAGTGTAGTACAAATTGCACACCAGATGGCGATTGAAAACCAGTATATTGAGGGCGTGATGATCGAAGCCACCGAGTTCCCTGAACTTGCTAACAAGTATAATGTGTATGCTGTTCCAAAGATAATTATCAATGATGTTGTGGAGTTTGAAGGAGGAGTTTCTGAATCGGAGTTCTTACAGAAGGTGTTGAGCGCTGTAGGCATCGAACCTCCTAAACCGGAGAGTGCAGTTGTAGATCTCAAAGATATGCCTGATACCCCGATACACATCACGGATTCAGATTTTGATGCGATAATTAGAGGCTATCCATTGGTCCTGGTCGATTTCTGGGCAGAGTGGTGCGGACCGTGCCACATGGTCGCGCCGACAGTTGAATCACTTGCCAAAGAGCATTGCGGGAAACTGGTCTGTGCAAAAGTCGATGTGGACAGGAACCACGAGACTGCAACCAAGTTCGATACTTTAAGTATCCCGACTTTGATATTGTTCAAGGATGGAGTTGAAGTCGAGCGAATGGTTGGTGCAGCTCCAAAAGTGCAATTTGATGATATGTTAAAAGTTTATTTGTGAGTTTTAGAGTTCCGATTGGAACTTGTCTTTTTTAATTTTTCTTTTATTTTATGTTGTTAGGTTACCATAACTGATTTGTCAGGGTGGTTCTGTGCGGAGGGAAATAATTGATAATTATTTCCTTATGTACAGAACTCCATAAGATGATGAGTATATTTGTAAAATTCATTCAGCAATGAAAACTATTGTTAGTGAGCTCGGATGGGTGTAGGGGAACTATTCAAGTATTGCACAAACATATCCACTGATTCTCATTGAGATGCGCCGCCTGCGGCGGATTGAATCGGTATGAAAAACAACTAAAGGATATGTTTTTAAAAACGCACCCCCTCAATTCCCCTCACAAACCTCAAAAAAGTTCATAAATAACTCCTCTCCCTTTTCCGTATGCGCAACCTCAGGGTGCCACTGCACTCCATAGATCGGCTTTGTCGGATGGCGCATTGCTTCGATCTCGCAGATGTTGGAGCGTGCGAGTTGGATAAATCCTTCAGGCATGGCTGTGACCTCATCGGCGTGTGATGCCCAGACAGATGTTTTAGGACCGATGCCTCGCAGGATGTCGTCCTCTTCGATCACTTCGATCTCGACATCGGCGTATCCGCCGTGTTCGCCCGGACCGACCTTTCCGCCGAATGTTTGTGCAATAAGTTGATGCCCGAGGCATATTCCTAAAATAGGTACATCGATCTTTTCTATGTATTCAGAACCGATACCTGCGCGCTTTATTGTAGGACCGCCGCTTAAGATGAGTCCATCCGGTTCCTCTGCCATGATCTCTTCCACAGTAGACATGTTCGATACGATCTTTGTATCCATGTCAAGGTCACGTACCGTTCGGTGTATTAAATGACAGAATTGTCCATAGTTGTTTATGACCAGTATCGTTAGTTCCCTCATAATAAGTCCCGTCTTTTTGAAAAAATGCATGTGCCTCTGTGTGTAATAATAGAATGCAGGATAATGTATATAAAAATATTCAAACTACTTTGATCTTCAATTTATGATTACTGCTCAAATAATGTTACAATTCAAAAATTAGCGATAATTCCATCAATAATTTTCATCGAAAATTTATATATAAATCCTCTATCTCGAAACAGGCTGATTTTAATCGAAAAATTATTATTTATGTTCATTTAAAATGGAAAATATAGCAGATTGAAAAATTCAAATGTCTGCAACAAAGGATGATAATCATGATTAAAAATGAAAAATCTAACGACATCCACATATACCAGCTAAAAATAACATTGAATGGTGTTGAACCTCCAATATGGAGACGGATACAAGTTCGAAGCGATATAACGCTATTGCAACTTCATAGGATAATACAGAATACCATGGGTTGGTCTGATGTTCACCTCCATCAATTCATAATCGACGGAGAGACATATAGTGTACCTACACCCATGGATTCTTTTGAAGTGATTGACGAAAAAAATCGAACATTAAATCAGTTCATTAAAAAAGAAAAATTTCAATTCGCATATGAATATGACTTTGGTGATTCATGGTATCACATAATTCTAGTTGAGAATATCCTGTCGCCAGAATCGAATATACACTATCCTGTTTGTCTAAAAGGCAAGCGTGCATGCCCACCGGAAGACTGCGGCGGATCTTATGGTTATGACGAAATCCTCGAAGCGATACAAGATCCGAAACATCCGGAACATGAAGAAATACTTGACTGGATAGGATCTGATTTCGACCCTGAAGAATTTGATCTTGATGATGTCAATAAAATATTATCCAGGATAAAATAAGATTCAATTACAATTTCAATCATGATTCAGGATATTGTTGATACGGCTTCGACCTCTAATCTGATCATCTATACATGAGTGAAACCATCATTGTCTACAGGGTGACTTTCAAGATACCTGTCAACAAGTTCACTTATAAATTCTTCACGTATTCCATCAGGTATTCTTTGAGTATAAGGAAGCCAGGTTGTACGAACCCATGCAGATAGCTCTTCTTTTCCT